>CAYTUO010000055.1:2292-15836 GCA_964441015.1 uncultured Pleurocapsa sp. | reverse complement strand
GATCGCCGGGACTAACCTTAATACTGTATCTAGCGTGCTGTTTAACGGCACAGAAGCTCGATTCAATCCAATTTCTTCCACCCAAATCACTGCATTTGTTCCTCTAGGAGCCACCACCGGACCAATTACAGTGAAAACTGCAACAGGTTCTGCCACAAGTACTAACAACTTTGTAGTAGCAAATGCCTCAACATTCTTCTCCCCGATGATTGGTTCGGTAGGAACGCGGGTAACAATCGTCACCCGTCTCCTTCCTCTTACCCCAGATACCGTCGTGCTGTTTAACGGAAGGCGAGCAGTAATTGAAACAATCGACTTCAATGATGAATTTATCGTTGCGATCGTGCCACCAGGGGCGACAACTGGTCCAGTTACAGTGACTAACAGCTTTGGTTCCGATATCAGTGCCAGTAACTTTGTTGTGACGGCATAATTGCGCCTGCATTGATAGTTTTAACCGGCAAAGTCAACAGCGAGGACAAGAGTCACACATTCAATCCTCGCTGCTAGGCGATCGCCTTTCGCTAAGGTTAGCAGTTATTCAAAATATCTAAAGTCCAGTTGGGAAAATATATTTCAAATTAAATAGGCGATAGTTACCCCTGCACCCCCTTCATTTTGCGGGGCGAGTTCAAACCGTTCGACTTGAGGATGCTGTTGCAAGAATTCATGAATTCCTTGACGCAAGCGTCCTGTTCCTTTGCCGTGAATAATCCACAAAATCCCTGATTCAGTTGCTTGAGAAATCGCCCTTTCTAACTCAACTTCTGCCTCGGTGACTCGACTTCCCCGAATATCGACTGTATTTTGAGAAGTCCGCACGGTAACAGCAGGTTTAGGCGTAGAAGGTTGAGGAGAGGGAGTAGAAACAGTCTTTTGTTTGGCAGGCATTTCCACTTTTTTCCCATCTAAGGACTCAATTTCTGTTAAAGAAACGGTCATTTTCATCAAACCGAAACGAACCGTTACTTCTCCTTCTTCTTCTGCAATACTGAGGACTTCTGCGGTTTGTCCTAAATTAGGGAGTTTAATTCTTTCCCCGACTTTTGGCAAATAGCTAGGCTGGCGCTTTTCTGGCTTGGGTAGATTACGTTCGGCAATTTGAGCGATCGCTTCCGTGGCTTTTTGGGCATTTTGCGCGGTTTGAGAGCCTTGTTGCAGTTGGCGAATCACTGTGGCGATTTCTGCTTTCGCTGCGGCGATCGCTTTCTGGACTTCCCTTTCTTGATACAATTTTAACTCGCGCTCTCTTTCTTGCAGTGCAGAGGCTTTCTCGGAGATCTCGGTGTAAAAGCGTTCTGTCTGTTGCAGTAATTGACTGGCTTCTTTAGCTTTGGTTTCTTGTTCCCGTCGCTGCGCCTCTAACCCGGCAATCACTCGATTAATATCCTCAGAATATCCCCCGACGCGCTGTTTGGCTTCTTCAATAATCTCTGCTCCCAATCCTAACCGTTGGGCTATAGTTAAGGCATTAGAGCGTCCAGGAATGCCCCATAACAAGCGATAAGTCGGCGAGAGGGTGCGATCGTCAAATTCAACCGAGGCGTTCTCAAAGCGCGAATCTTGGTATTTTAAGGCTTTCAGTTCACCATAGTGAGTCGTTGCTACAGTTAATAAGGCGCGATCAGCCAGGTGTTTTAAGAGTGCGATCGCTAAAGCACTTCCTTCTGCTGGATCTGTTCCTGCTCCCACTTCATCGAGCAGTACTAGGGATTGGTGACTGGTGATTGGTGATTGGTGATTGGGAAATTCTTTCTCTGCTCCCTTGTCCTCCTTGTCCCCTTGTCCTCCTTGTCCCCTTGTCGCCTGCTCCCCTGCTCCCTCGCTTAAGAGCGCTTCAAGAATCCGAACGATGCGGCGAATATGACCGGAAAAGGTAGATAAACTCTGTTCTATTGATTGTTCGTCGCCAATATCGGCTAAGATTTGCTCAAACCAGGGCAATTCTACCGGTTCTCTGGCGGGGACGAATAAACCGGCTTTTGCCATTAAAGCGGCTAATCCTATGGTTTTGAGGGTAACGGTTTTTCCTCCCGTATTGGGGCCGGTAATCGCAACAACTCGAATTTTCGGATCAATTTGTACGTTAATGGGGACAACTTCTGGGCCTTGTTCGTGCTGCTGCTGCCAAACTAGGAGAGGGTGGCGTAACTGTCGCAGGGTAATGGGTTCGCCTGCCTCAAAATCGATAAATCTGGGGGCATTTCCTGCCAACCACAGGCTATAACGCGCTCTTGCCGTAGCTAAATCTAGGAGGGTGGCGATCGCTAAGAGATATTCCAAGTCCGATTGAACTGCGGCGACTTGTTCGCTTAATCCTCGCAGAATGGCTTCTTCTTCAGCTTGCTCTTGGCGACGATATTGCCTGAGTTTGTTTCCTAGTTCAAAGATCGCGTTAGGTTCGATATAAAGGGTTGCTCCGGTACTGGAAGTGTCGTGAATAATACCGGGGATTTGGTCTTTTTGGGGTGCTTTGACGGGGATCACAAAGCGATCGCCTCGCTGAGTAATAACGAGTTCTTGAACCGCTCCTCCCTGTCTTTGTAAAATGTTTTGCAGTTTTTGATAGATAATGTCTCGGATGTCTTTAAGTCGGACGCGAATATCTGCGAGTTTGGGAGAAGCGCGATCGGCAACTTTGCCTGCGTCATCAATGCAGCGATGGATTTCTTGCTCTAATTCGGGATAGGTGCGGATTTCAGCAACTAATTCGCTGAGGACGGGGAGATCTTCTCGATTATCGATAACTCGTCGCAGTCGCCTCACGCCTGCTAAGGTTGTGGCCAGATTGAGCAGTTCTTGTCCTGAAAGACTGCCGCCTAGTTTTGCTCTCTCCAAAGAGTCTCCAATGTCGGTAATTCCATCAAACGACCACTCAGCATCAAGACCTTGTTCGAGTTGATAAACTTCCTGGGTTTGTGCTAGAAGTTGTAAACTTTCTGCTTTCGTCGTTGGTAGCTTCAAGTGACGAGCAGCAACAGAACCTAACTTAGTCGCGGCAAAGGTAGCCAGATGCTGACAGAGACGATCCCATTCTAGTAATTCTAAAGTTTCCGTTTGTATCAAGGGTTGAATCTTAAAATTGCTTTTGTCGTATTCTTGTCTTATTCTATATTTAATTTAAGCCAATCGGCGATCGCCGATCGCCGATCGCCAGTTCCCTATTCCCAAATCTGACAAACTAAGTCGCCAGCTTTTTGCGAGAAGCGGATGTTTTCGCCGTAGTCTACAGGGCAATCAATGACCGTTGGGACATCCTGTTCTAAGGCAGTTTTTAGCGTAGGAATTAAATCTGCTGCCGATTCGACGCGGTAGCCTTTTAATCCCATGCTTTCGGCAAATTTGACAAAATCGGGATTGCTAAACTTGACAAAGGCAGATTCGCCAAACTGGTTAATCTGTTTCCACTCGATCAAGCCATAGCCGTTGTCGTTGAAAATTAAAGTGACGAATGGCGTTCCCACGCGCAAGGCAGTTTCTAATTCCTGATTGTTCATCATAAAGCCGCCGTCTCCGGTGACAGCAACTACCTTTTTATTGGGATGCACTAATTTAGCTGCGATCGCGCCCGGAATGGCAATTCCCATCGCGGCAAACCCGTTGGAAATAATGCAAGTATTGGGACAATCGCAATGATAGTGGCGTGCCATCCACATCTTATGGGCACCCACGTCAGAAATGACGATATCTTCTGGCCCCATAACTTGCCTGAGATCGTAAATGATTTTTTGGGGCTTGATGGGGAACCCGTCATCGGTAGCATAACATTCGTAGTCTGCACGAATCTCAGAACGCAATTGGACAGCGTGGGGCGTGGGTTTCCCTTGGCGATCTGTGCGTTTCATCAGTTCCATCAGAGAGTCAGAAATATCGCCTACGACTTCTACCAACGGAATGTAGCTGCTATCGATTTCTGCTGAAGTCATGCCGATGTGAATGATGGGGATAGTGCCTTGGGGATTCCAACGTTTGGGGGAATATTCCACCAAATCGTAGCCAATGGCAATGATGAGATCGCTTTCCTCAAAGGCACAACTGATCAGATCTCTCTGTTGCAGTCCAAACGACCACAGGGCAAGGGGATGGGTATAGGGAATGACTCCTTTCCCCATAAAGGTGTTGACGACTGGAATATTTAGCTGTGTGGCAAATTCCGTAACAGCTTCGCTGGCATTAGCGCGAATGGCACCATTACCTACCATGATGAGGGGATTTTTCGCCTTGGCGATCGCCGTGGCTGCGTGGTTGAGACTGCGGTAGGAGGCATAGACTTTTTCTTGATCGTTCCTGTTGAGGGGCTGTCCTTCTACTGTCATTGCGGCGATATTTTCGGGCAAGTCAATGTGAACGGCACCCGGTTTTTCGCTTTGGGCAATCTTGAAGGCTTTGCGAACGACTTCTGGAGTAATTCCTGGGCGGACGATTTGTTTGTTCCATTTGGTGACGGGGGCAAACATCGCCACTAAATCGAGATATTGATGGGATTCGATGTGCATGCGATCAGTTCCCACTTGCCCCGTAATTGCCACCAGTGGGGCGCGATCTAAGTTAGCATCCGCTACCCCCGTCATCAAGTTAGTTGCACCAGGGCCCAAAGTAGACAGACAAACCCCGGCTTTTCCCGTCAACCGTCCGTAGACATCCGCCATAAACGCCGCCCCTTGTTCGTGACGGGTGGTGATAAATTTGATCGAAGAGTGCTTCAGTGCTTCTAGGACATGAAGGTTTTCTTCTCCTGGAAGTCCAAAGATGTATTCGACTCCCTCATTTTCTAAGCATTGAACAAGTAATTCGGCTGTGTTTAATTGCCCCATGACTCTTTCCCCAAGTGCGTTTGGTTTGATAATCTTGCATTGATAGACATAAATTCTCCTGGGATTGATGCCTTTGTTGACTCAATCCTTGGGAGTTGGATAGTAAGGTTCTACCCAATCTAGTTACTGAAATATTGATAAGTTTCTTGGCTTACATCTCTATTGTTACTTAATCCAGATGGTTTTGATGTTGACAAATTCATGGATTCCTTGCATTCCTAATTCTCGACCGTAACCCGATCGCTTGATTCCTCCAAATGGCAGGCGAGGATCGGATTTGACCATCCCATTGATAAAGACTGCACCCGCTTCGAGTTCGTCGATCAGGCGATCGCGTTCTTGGGGATTATTTGTCCAACCACTCGCCCCCAGTCCAAACGTCGTGCTATTAGCGAGTTCTATGGCTTCATCGAGATTGGCTACCCGGAATAAGAGGGCGACGGGGCCGAAAAACTCTTCTTTGGCGATCGCGGCACTGGCAGGAAGATTGGCGATAATCGTAGGCGGATAAAAGTTTCCTGGGCGATCAGCTAGCGGTTTGCCCCCAATGAGAACTTTTCCTCCCTCTGCGACGGCTTCTTGCACTTGGCGATCGATATCTAGGAGAATAGCTGGTGTTGCTAAGGGCCCGATGTCGGTCTCTTCTTGCATCGGATCTCCTATCTTTAAGGCCTGATATTTAGCCAACAAGCGTTTTTCAAATTCTTCTGCTACTGTCTCAAGGAGGATAAACCGCTTGGCAGCAATACAGGATTGACCGTTATTGAGCAACCTAGCTGTTACTGCGGTGGTAGCTGCTGCTTCGAGATCGGCACTTTCTAGGACGATAAATGGATCGCTTCCGCCCAATTCGAGAACGGTTTTCTTGATTTGCTTGCCTGCTGCCGCAGCTAAACTCATGCCTGCTGGTTCACTTCCTGTGAGTGTTGCTGCTTTGACTCGCTCGTCATTGATAATAGCTTCCACGCGATCAGCACCGACAAGTAAGGTTTGAAATACTCCTTCAGGAAATCCCGCTTCTCTAAAAATTGCTTCGATCGCGAGGGCACATTGAGGCACGTTGGAAGCGTGTTTGAGTATCCCTACATTTCCCGCCATCAAAGCGGGTGCGGCAAAGCGAAACACTTGCCAAAAGGGAAAATTCCAGGGCATGACGGCTAAAATGATACCGAGGGGCTGATAGCGGGCAAAACTGCTACTCGCATCCGTCGAAGCAGGTGCATCAGCCAGGAATTGAGCCGCATTTTCGGCATAATAGCGACATACCCAAGCACATTTCTGTGCCTCCGCGATCGCACTTTTGATGGTTTTCCCCATTTCTAGGGTCATCAGTTTGCCGAATTCGTCCTGTTTTTTCTCCAGAATCTCTGCTGCTCGATTCATCCATTGGCTTCTCTGGGCGATCAAGGTTTGGCGGTATTGCTTGAAGGCCGATGCTGCTAGGGCAAGCTTAGCTTCAAGTTCTTCCTGGGTCAGTGGTTCAAAGGTTTTTAGAGTTTCTCCGGTTGCTGGGTTGACTGTAGCGATCCCCATACTTCCTCCTACCCCTAGTTTTTTGGGCAATTGGTTGGCATCTTAAGTGTGATGCTTTCCTCAAGCATAAAACTAAATTTTTTGGAAATTTTTAACATCTATTACTAGCTTTGCTCTCAAAGAAGCTGACAACCTGAAATCTTAACATTTCGTTACATTTGAGAAAAATTCTATTTTTCTTAAATTCTGAGATCTTTTACAAAATTTATAATTTTTCTGCTCAAGCTCAAGTTCAGGTACAGTTATAGTACCAATAAGCCCAATTTTAATTCCAGTATTTAATTCCATCATATTTTTTCTATTTAGAGAATATTAAAAACTGTTTGTCAACTCAGAATTAAATTGAAACTTCTTCAATCTCATCAATTAATAATCGCCAATCTTTTCTGATTTCCTTATCCTCACCTTTAACTAACTCACCAGATGCTAATAAAGATTGATAATACGGACAAGTTGCTTGACAGTTAGACAGATGAGGAAATGAATTTTCCTCTTGGTAATAGCGTTCTAGCCAATCATCAAGCTGACTTAACAAGCGCGTTAAATCTTGACGAGTTTTTTCGTGTTGAACACGATTATAGGTAAAGGTTAGACTTTGGGGTTCAGTAGGAAGTTTAACAAACCAATAAGTCATGGAAATCTTTTCTGGTAAGTAGTCTGACGTTTCCGCTAGGATATAAAGATACAATCGCGTTTGCCAGTTTTTCGCTAATTTTGCTCTATTTTCTGGTAATAAATAAGTTTTCCAATCGATAATTTGCGCTGTTGTGTGATCGCAAAGAATCAGATCGTAGATTGCAGTTAGTAAATATTGATTAAAATTAAGAGTTCGGCTATGTTCTGCTTCGCGCCAAATAGTTTGTTCAAGTTGCCAAATTTCTGGTACAGCACTGATAAGAGAAGTTATTGAATGTTGTAATTGTTCGTCTTTTTCTAGTAAAGATTCAATTGGCAATCCGAGTTCTTTCTGCTGCATCAACAAGTGAAATTGACTTCCCCAAGTTTGCTTTTCTTGTTGTTGCGGACTGAGGGGAGAGCCTAACTGTTCGAGGTAAATACGTTGAAAGTGAGGCGGACAGGTTTCAAGTAAATTGAGTTGTGCTTGGGAAAGATGGATGAGATTGTCAGTCATTAGATCTGTTTTGAAAATGTCAGTGGGAGCGTCCTGATCGCGACCAAGATGCTCGTACTACACATTATGGCTAATTAAACGGATTTGATATCAGACAATATTAGACTTCTTTCTTTTATTCAGGGAACAGGGAACAGGCAACAGGGAACAGGAATAAGAATTGATGAAAAAAGCATTCCTAATTTATTATTTTTAGACTTTTGCAGGAGGTCTATTAATCATTAAATTACCTTGCGCTGACGCTGTTTGGCGAACGTTAACCCGCCGAGTCCCACAATAGCTAAAATAACTCCGCCAATGGTAGAAGGTTCAGGAATGGCAGCAGAATTTTCTCCAGCAGCGTTTAAAGGATTGAAGGGTTTAGTTAACTGTTCCTGTCCCGATTCTACTTCTCGCTCGAAGCGATCGCTTTGTGCTTCAGCTTCCTGTAATTGTCGTCTTTGCTCGTCGTTAACCAGCACGATCATAGAAGAGTACGGGGTGACGATTTGGTAATTTTTGGCGATCGCATGAATGGCATCCAACTCGACCAGTTTATCCAAATTCTTTTCTCGACTCAATCCCAAAACTAATTGACGCGCCGCCAGAGAATCGAAAGCCGAGTCTGAAGCCTTCTGGGCTTTTTTTTCGAGCAACCAAGCATATCCGTCAACAACACTAACGGCCGAAGAACCCAATGCCGATTTTGTTGCCAGTCTTTGTAGCACTTCGGAAACTTCCATCGATACGCCACCACCGCTATTTTCAATGGCTTTTAAGGTTTCGTCATCATAAGCGGGCGGCAAGGCACCCAAGTGTACCATCCATAAAGGGGAAGACATTTGAGAGACATTTTTCTCATCATCAGACAGTTCGTAACTGCCTTCATCCGTTACTAAGAGAATTCCGTCATAGGAGGTATCGCCGCGCAACTGTTCAAACTGTTGCAACATCTCTTTAAGTTGCACGGTGCCATAAAAAGTCATTTTGGCTGGATTTAATGGGTTAATCTCATCCATTCGCTTAGGGACAGCCCCAGAAGAAGCAGTAAGGTACAAATCGGCCTCGTTGTCAGCTAAATTATTGTTATCAAAACCGTGAGCTTTGAGCCATGTAAAGGTTTCACTCAACTCCTTGATGCGAGCTTTCATACTGCGAGAGGTATCGAGAATGATCGCAAATCTCTGATTTTGGGGCAATGAATAATCTTTCTCAGTTAGAGGTTTGGCAGTAATTTGATAGTCTCCCGCTAGCTGAGCTTGATGCAATTGAGGCTGATAGGGTTGAGAGGCGGGCAAATAATCTTCTACCCAGGCAGCTAATTTTTTCTCGCTGACTTTGCCGTTGCGGAGGCGCTGAGTATTCTTAGTCCAGTAAATGTTGCGCTTCTCGCCTAACTGAGGCAACGCCCAACCCTTTTCTTGACGCATGACTTTGTAGGTCAACCATAAATGCATTTCTGTCGGTCTCTCCGGTTGTTCTCGGCGTTCCCATGCCATTAACCGAGGCGGTACGGGAAATGCCCGCAAGCGGTAGTGTCGTGAGCCAACTTGCTCTAATAAGGCGGGGTCTAATTGCCATCTTACCTGGTCGTTATAAACCTGCTGCGCTGCACCGCGAGGCGAAACGACAAACTCAAAACGCTTCGTTCGTTCGGCTGTATCGCCCAACCACAGTCCAGTAATGACGGCACTTTCTGGTAGAGAAAAGGAATAAAATACTTCCTGTGTATCTCTCGTTTGGTTGTCATAGACTTCGTGTAGCTCGATCTCTGCCCAGTCGCCTTGTTCTTGTAGGGTAATTTCTTGCGATCGCAGCCAGACTTTTTGCTGGTTAAAATTCAATAATCCTGCTTTGGCTTCATCGCGGTTGAACGTCGATTGTAGGGCATGGTTAATTGCCGTTCGTTCGCCTTTTTGAATCGAGGTATCGAAGAACTCGGCGTACAGTTTTTCTGCTTTTTCGAGATCCGATGCCGTGCCTTTGTACAAAAACGGCGACATTAGAGCATTGTAAGCATTTTGTATTCCCTGCGCGATCGCCTCTGGCAAATTGAAAACATTTTGATAAAGAACCTTAATATGATTGTTATCTTGTTCGCTGCTGAGATAGCGATAGTTAAACAAATAAGCATTCACCAGTCCAGTAAGAATCGTTTCTGATTGGGCTAAGAGGGCTTGACGGGCACTATCTGTCTGTGGGGGACGTGCCAGCAGGGAAAAGGCTTTTACTTGGGGCTGTTGTTGGAAAGCGAAAAAGAGAATCAGAGAAACCGTACAAACTGTCACAGGGACGGCAAAAGCGCTACGTCGCCCGTATTGAGTAGCAAATCTCCGTAAAACTCTCTGCCCGCCATAAATATACTGCGATGTCACTACCAAAGGCATGACAACAAATAAAGAGCAAGTTATGCCCCAAAAAATTAAGAATAACGGGATCAACAAAAAAGCATTGCTGAACCAGTTGTATCGAATAGCGTCCCAGAGAATGCTTAGCCACTCAAATTTTAAAAACTCGGATACGAGAGGAACGGTTACGGGAATTGCATAAAACAACAGCAGAAGTCCTACATAAACGCCTATCAACAGCATCAAACTGTGGGCAGCGAGTTGCACCCAAGCTAAAGTCCGATTCCGCCAAGCATAACCGTAGATCATCTCTCCCAGAAATGCCAAAATCACAATGCTGACAGCGAGCAAAATGAAGTGGCTGGCGGGAGTCAGTTCTCGCAATAAAAAGAGGCGTAGCAGGCACAACAGAAATAGGGGAGCTTCAACGCAGTAAAACAACCGGAATAATTGAAGCGGCGATTGACGAAAGCGTCCAAATCCGAATGCAGTACAGGCTGTTGGAACTGCGACCAGAGCAACTAGGGTCAGAAAAAACTCGCTCGGCACATCTCCACTGAAGGTTGCAATGACTAGAGGTATACCGATGAGGGGCAAGATGCCCAAATAGACGATCGCTAAGAAGGTGAAGTTCCACCCCCAAAAAATCGCATGAAAGATGAGGTGAAGCAATTTGTTCATAAAATCTTCTGGAATTGAGCGATCGCTATTCGTTTTTAGCGATAAAATCTTTCTTCTAAGAAAAATTCTCCCAAAATTTTTTAGGTTCGGATGTAAAAATTTTAAGAAGATTTACGTCCACTGACGAAAGAACGTATTATCCTCCCAGGCGCGAGCAGTAAGCTGTTCTATGGCAGTCAGATCTGTTTGGGCTAGCGGTTGGAAAGTTTGGGCAACGCGGACATTGCTTTGTAACTGAGCTACATTTTCAGCCGCAATAATACAACAATGAACGCCAGCCAAGGAAAGTACGTAACCCATTGCTTGATGCATTCCCTCCAAAATGCCTGGTTTGAAGAGACGGCCGTAGGCGGGGATTTTCATGGCAATTACGCCGACATTTTTCTCTCGCGCGACAGGAAGGACGGTAGCCGCAAAAGGACGAGGATGGTGAACGTCAGCCGCATTGAGAGAGACTAGCGTTGTGTCAAAAGGGTAGCGGCGCAACCCAGCAGCAATTACGTCGGGTTCATGGTGTCCAGTAATTCCAGAAAATTTGACAATCTTTTGCTCTTTGGCTTCTTCTAAGGCTTTAGCGGCACCTTCGTTGCTAAAAATGCGATCAAGTTGTTCGTGGAAGGAAACGTGATGTAATTGCCAAAGATCTAGATGATCGGTATTTAAGCGCTTGAGCGATCGCTCTAACTCTCTCCAGGCTCCTTCGCGATCGCGGGCTGCCGTTTTACTAGCTAGAAAAATTTTATCTCGATAAGCGGGAAGAACTTTTCCTAAATAATCTTCGCTAGGGCCGTAGCTGGCGGCGGTATCAAAGTAACGAATCCCCAGAGACAGGGCTGCTTCTACCAGAGCGATCGCGTCCTTTTCGCGTCCGTCCCAAGATAGAGGTGTCTGTCCCGCTCCTCCTAACCCTAAAATGGGAACGGGGATGCCTGTCTTGCCTAAAATCCTTTCTGGCATGGGTTTATCGCTAACTGAGGCAGCGACTTGTCTGGGTTGCTCCTCGATAGCAGAACTACAGGCGATCGTCCCAGCCATTGCAGCAATGCTAATCAGAAAATTCCGTCGAGTTGTATTGTTTTTCATAGAAGCGACCTAGACTGCGATCGGTATCGGTGACTTATCGCTAGTCTAGTACAGCTTGCCCTTAAATAACCCATCAGTCATAGAAGTCTAAAAGATTGACGAGTCAATGGATTTTGGATTTTGGATGAAAGGATTTTGGATTAATTCTTTTCCCAGTCACCAATCACCAATCACCAATCACCAATCACTTATTGACTAATTCTGTATTGAACTCATTAAATGAACGACGCTTGAGTTGTTCTGACTCTGATCGCGGCAAGAGATCGAATACATTTCTCAATACATCATCCACTTCCTCGTACTGAACTTGTCCTTTGCCGTTGAAAACCACTTTTCCATTTTGGTCGAGAATCACGGTTTGAGGAACGACATTTGCGTAATAATAACCGGGTTCGTCGCGCGAATACTTTGGCTTAACTGGAATAGAATCAACGCTGACTGGAATAATACTTGCTGCCCGACCGTAAAATTCTTGCATCCGAGAAACCACGATCGCAAACTGTTTGCAATCACTGCTGTCATCGAGATAATAAACGACTATAGCAGGCATTTTTCGCTGTAAGCTCTGCGCTAGCGTTAGGCGGGATGGAACGAGGGAACCATTGCCAGCGTAGACAACAAAGATATTCCCGTCGAGGCGATCATCATTAATATTAGCCCAAGCAGGAGAATTGGCCCAGAGCAACCAACTGGCACAGACTGCGATCGCGATCGATAAACAGAGGTTAATTAGACGCTTCCAGCGAAATTTCTGGCAATTTTGGATTGTCCCCATAAGTATTTTTTAGACTTCAGCGATAACTTCGTTAAAATATTTTCACAAGAGAGTAGTGCAACAAATCGTGTGACTCAACAGCAGCCATCATCTCACTCTACAGAGCGAAGGATACCAGCGTCAACTCGGCTAGCTAACAGCTACTATGCTATCTTAGGACTGCATCCCTCTGCTTCTGCTATCGAAATACGACGAGCTTATCGGGAGTTGAGCAAGCGCTATCACCCCGACACCACCAACTTATCCTCAGACATTGCTACGGCAAAATTTCAGCAACTCAATGAAGCTTATGGGACGTTAAGCAATCCTGAGCGGCGATCGCTCTATGATTTGAAAATCGGCTATTCTCGCTGGAACGTTATTCAAGCACCACTAGATTTAGAACGTCCCGTCCCCTCGTCTCGACAGAGAGAGTCGAATTCTGCCTACCTCGATCCTACTGATCGCCCTCTTTCTGCGGGAGAAATTTTTGCTTTGTTTATTCTCGGTTTAACCTTTGTCGGCTGTTTGCTTCTAGTCGTGATTATTGGTTTAATTCGAGGAGAACCAGTATAACTCATCTAAAATCCTTTCATCCACAAACGAATGACACTTCTACCCTCTAATACGCCTCTTTATAACCATCCTCTGCCGGAAATTGAACAATGGCTGTTAAATTTAGGTTGTCAGCAAGACAGAGAAAACTTACATTGTTGGACAGTCGAACGCCCGACTTGGAAAGCAGAATTGTGTTTAGATATAGAAGAATTGGTGGTTCGTTATCTTGATGTGGGTGAAATAGGAAGCGATCTGAAACGTTCCTTCAAATATTCTCTCAGCCGTCAGGATGTTGAAGCAGCCGTTTTTTCTGGGCCTTAATCTTCGTGAATAAGAAGATACGATCACTCTAAATTATTCTATTTCTCTATTGGGGTTTAGGAATCTGGATAGTCGTTGCACCTTATCCAAATTTTTTAACGGTTTTAATCACGTTTTTGATTGTCTATCTACTATTTATTATTTGGAATTTGTTTGATGCTTATTTTAGCGTAAGTAAGCTTAATGAGCTTAATTTTGAAAGAGAAAGAAAACGAAACAAAGATCCTTGGCTAGCTGTATTTCTTTCAAGAATCATACCAGGAATTGGACATTTATATATTCAGAAAATTGCTTGGGGCTTTACTTTACTTTATTAAGTAGTAATTAGCAACAAAATAAAT
>CAYTUO010000055.1:0-2282 GCA_964441015.1 uncultured Pleurocapsa sp. | reverse complement strand
GTAGTGCGAGCGTCTCACTCCTATAGACAGGATGCCCTCACTACAGATAAATTTCATCAATGATGTGGGATTGCTATATCATTCCCCAACTAAATAGGTATAGCGGCTCAAACTCTGTTCGTAATCGTTGAGTAACCGTTGAGATTCTTGTAAAGTAATCCGATTTTCTTGCAAAGCTTGTTCAGTATGGCAGCGAATATTTTCTAATAAATCTTCTGCCTTATATTGCACATAACTTAAAACCTCAGTAATGGTATCTCCTCTGACCACATATTCAATTTGATATCCTTTCGGAGTCATTTGAATGTGGACAACATTAGTATCGCCAAAAAGATTGTGCAAGTTGCCCATAATTTCTTGATAAGCTCCTACGAGAAACATTCCTAGATAATAAGGTTCGTGAGATTTGCTATTTTTCTTCTGTTGTTTTAGAGGATGTAATTCCAGGACAGATTTCACATCTCGCAAGTCAATAAATTGGTCAATTTTGCCATCACTATCGCAGGTCAAATCGGCTAGAATTCCTCTTTGGGTTGGCTCTTCATTTAAGCGATGAATAGGCATAATAGGAAAGAGTTGATCGATCGCCCAAGAATCTGGTGCGGATTGGAAGACAGAAAGATTGACATAATAGATAGAAGCCATAATCTTTTCTAAATCTTCTAAGTCATCTGGGACATATTCTTCTCGGCGAGCAATATCAAGAATTTTGCCACAGCAGGCCCAGTATAATTGTTCGGCTCTGGCTCTTTCTGCTAAACTCAAATAGCCAAAGCTAAATAGACTGATAGCTTCTTCTTTGAATTGAATAGCATCGTGATAGGTTTCTTGGTAATTTTTTGCGTCGATTGAGGTGTAAGTTTCCCAAAGATTTCGCAAGACTAAATGTTCTGTTTCTTCAAAGGGTTGCGGTGGCGTACAGGGAACATTGCTGGTTCCCAACACATCAAAAATCAAAACGGATTGATGAGAGGCGATCGCTCTTCCACTTTCACTAACGAGTATAGGAGCGTTCACTTGACCTTGCACGCAAGCATCTTTAACAGCAGCGACGATATCATTGGCGTAATTCTGCATATTATAGTTTTTCGAGGCGTAGAAGTTGGTTTTTGAGCCATCGTAATCAACGCCTAAACCCCCTCCCACATCAAGATACTTCATGTTGGCTCCCGCTTTAGTCAGTTGCACGTAAATTTGACTCGCCTCTCGAATGGCATCTTTGATAACGGTAATCGAAGAAATTTGAGAACCAATATGGAAGTGTAGCAGTTGCAAACAATCGAGCATTCCTACGGCTTTTAACTCGTTAACGACTGCTAAAATTTCAGGAATGGTTAACCCAAATTTAGCGCGATCGCCTGTCGAACTTCCCCAGCGTCCCACGCCTTTTGTACTTAATTTGCCTCTAACGCCTAAAACAGGTGAAATTCCCAATTGTTGACCGATTTGAATGGCCAGATACAATTCTTCTATTTGCTCGATGACGACGATAGTTTGATGTCCCAATCGTCTCGCTAGAAGCGCTGTTTCGATATATTCTCGGTCTTTATAGCCATTGCAAATCAGTAGGGTTTCCGATTCATTTTCTTTGTTTAAGCTGGGTTCTAGGGTCGCCAAAGCAATCATCAGTTCAGGTTTTGACCCTGCCTCCAACCCAAATTGGTAAGGTTTACCATAACGGACTAACGATTCGACAATGTGGCGATGCTGATTGCATTTGATCGGGTAAACTCCCCGATAGACATTAGGATAGTTGTAACGTGCGATCGCGCGAGCAAAAGAAGCATTCAACCGTTCAATTCGATCTGCCAAAATATCAGAGAAGCGAATGAGGAGAGGAAGTCCAATGTTTCTTTGACGTAGTGCTTCTACCAGTTCGTACAAGTCCAAAGATCCGCCGCGATCGCCTTGAGGAGAAACCGTTACATGACCCGCCGCATTGATCGAAAAATAAGGGTCTCCCCATCCATGAATGCGATACAGGTTCTCACTATCTTCCATCGTCCAAGACCGACTGGCAACTTTCTTTTCTACTTTGCCGTCTTCTTGGGAGTCAATTTGTTGTTTTGCGTCGAGTTGTTCTGAATGAGTTTCCTGTAGCGCTTTGGTTTTTGCTCCCATTTCTCCCTATTACCTTTTTATCGATCCAGTCTCCTATCTTAGCTTCTCTGTCGAGCGAACTGGGTTAAGGGAACGCTATGATAAAATTTCTTCGGACGGAGGAGGGAACAGTTATCAGTTATCAGTTATCAGTTATCAGTTATCAGTTATCAGTTATCAGT
>CAYTUO010000054.1:1575-16032 GCA_964441015.1 uncultured Pleurocapsa sp. | reverse complement strand
ATAAGAAACTCACATCTTGAGGGCGATCGATAAACTCTGAGGCGGGTAATAGCTGACTGAGTTTTGTGCCAAGTGCTGTCTGTACTAACGCGCTAATATTACTGCCAGGATGGTCTAGAGCAACGACAGTCAAGCCATGAGACGCTAAATGACGGGCAAGATATCTCAGAAATTTGCGATCGGCTGCAAACCCGTGAGAGATAACAACTAGAGGCCCGTGCGTGTTGATGCTGTAGTATATATCGACGGGAATATTGCGCTGTCTGGTTCTATCCCTCAGCCTGAAGGTCGCCATAGACACAGCTTCATTCCCCGATGTTGCTGGATCGATATTGACAGGAGTGTCTTCACCTGTCTCTACTCGAAGATCGCGTTCTAGTCGAGGAGAGATCAGTCGATTTTGCCAAGCAGACGCATTGAGTTGCATCCCAATCTTGGCAACTTCAGCGAGATCGAGCATCAAATTTTCATCGGGATAAGCGCTGAGAAAACTGAGAAAGCTGAGAATATCTCCTTGGTGTAGGGCTAGACTGAAGGTCTCTTTAATCTGTTGTGGGGTCGTTCCAGGTAAGGCATTACTAAGTTGTTCGAGAAGTTTTTCTCCGTCAGGAGAACTAAATAAATCTGCAAGAAATGGCTCGACTAAAATCGGATCGATATGCAGGCGCTTGCTCAAAACTTCCTTGACATTGGGAGTTAACAAAAATTCATAAGGCTTGAGCTTAGCTGGTACTTCTCCCGTTTTGAGAAAATCCTCTAGCGCCTTTACTTCTACTGACTGCTGCAACAGTCCCGCCCGAAAGGTCAATCGTTCGGCTGCTGAAGCGGAGGGGGAAAGGCAACAGCCAAGAGAAAACAGAAGCGTACAAAAGCCACCCCATACGGAAATGGAGGAGTTAGACAGCTTTTGAGAAGATGCCGTGATCGCGCTTTGAGTCAATCTGGATGTCTTATTGCTACGCCAGCCGAGCCGAAATTTCATTGAACGAGCGATTTGAGGAGTTTCCTGGATATTGTTCCCAGATTAACTTGTTGAAATCACAATTGTCGGAGAATTTAATTATTCTTGCTGGAGACAAGCGATCGCGCAGTCAATTAATTGGCATCCTTCCTCAACACTGATAATTTGAGATACCTGCTCTCGCAATTGAGATGCACCCGGAAATTCTTGGCAATACCAAGCAAGATGCTTTCTAGACTGGAAAACTCCTCTGTGTCCCTTATATTCCCACAAAAGACGCAAATGTTCTTTCGCACATTCGAGGCGTTCGATGGATGTAGGTGACGCTAATCTTATCCCCGTTTTCAAAAAATAGTCAATTTCTCCCACCAAAAAAGGATAGCCTAAAGTTCCCCGCGAACACATAACCCCATCGGCTTTTGTAGCTTCCAGACAACGCACAGCAGCTTCCACAGAAAAAATATCTCCATTAGCAATAACAGGAATTGAGAGAATTTCCTTGACTCGTCCGATCCATTCCCAGCGTGCCGAACCATTGTATCCTTGAGTGCGGGTTCGTCCGTGCAAAGTTAACATAGCTGCCCCTGCATCTTCCATTCGTCGGGCAAAATCGAGAATATTAATTTCCTTGTCGTCCCAACCAAGGCGAGTTTTGACGGTTACAGGAACCTCTACAGCCCTCGCTACTTCTTTAACGATCGCCTCAGCAACTTCGGGTTGGCGCAGCAAAGAAGAACCGCCTCCTTTTTTCGTAATTTTATTCACAGGACAGCCCATGTTGATATCAATGGTTTGAGCGCCCTCAGCAACCGCTTTCTCTGCCGCTTGAGCCATAAAATCGGGGCGACAATCAAATAACTGAATGCTAATCGGTTGTTCGTGAGGATCGATTTCCATGATGCTTGGCAATTCTTTAAGATGATAAATTTCTGTTGCATTCACCATCTCGGTATACATCATCGATTTTGGCGCATAACGCCTCACTAGCCCTCGAAATACCAAATCGGTCACCCCAGACAAAGGAGACTGCAAAACGCGGCTGTTGACTTCAACCGAACCAATTTTTAGCGGCGTGGAAAGTTTGATCTGTAGGCTAGGAGATAGAGAAATCATTTTTCAGTTATCAGTTATCAGTGAACAGTAGAGTAATTCCCAATCACCAATCACCGATCACTAATTACTAATCCTAATGTAGTTTATTGCAGCTAGATAAGGGCGATCGCGACCTGGCAAAACAAAGTCATAACGACTATGATTTAATTAGAAAAAAAAATATACAATCAAACGGACTCAAGATGATTACGATAAGAGAAATTCCCGTAACACAGATTCGTCGTCCCCTACCGCGACAAACCGATCCGAAAAAAGTAGCGATGCTGATGGATTCAATTGCCCAAGAGGGATTGAGAGAACCCATTGACGTACTAGAAGTCGATGGACAATACTACGGCTTTTCTGGTTGCCATCGTTATGAGGCTCACCAGCGTCTCGGAAAAGAGACAATTACCTGTCGAGTACGTCGCGCCCCGCGATCAGTACTGCAAAAACATCTAGCATAATTCTTATCGTTTCCCTTTCCCTTTCCTTTCTCTTTCTGCTCTATGTCTGCCAGTCAATCTCTTTATCTCAAAAATCGCCAAATTCTGTATCAATTGATGGAAAAAGCAGGAATTTCCGATCTGAGCGAACTGAGTCAACTATCTGGAATTGCGGAACTGCAATTGATCCGACTGCAACACGGCTTAATGCCCAAAATGCAGATAGAAATCCTCCTGAAACTCTCTCAAGCCTTGCAAATTCCAGTTGATAAATTACTGACGCTATTTTGCCCAGAATTTCAACTTCCCAGTTCTTCCAGACAAGAAGATGACTCCGCAGCACTAGACACTCTCAAACAAGAATACCAACGCCTGCAACAGCAACTAGAACAACAGCGAGAAATACTTGCCCAGGAATTTCAGCAAGCGAGCGTACAAAGCCTGGAATCGTGGTTATTACAATGGCCCACGGCTGCATTCGTAGCCCAACAAAATCCTCAATTGCCAGCCGTTAAATTACTCCCACTCGTCAAACCTGTCACAGATTTATTAAAACATTGGGGAGTAGAAGCGATCGCGTCCGTTGGAGAAACAATACCTTACGATCCTCAATGGCATCAGCTAATGGAAGGATCTGCCGAACCTGGAGAGACAGTAAAAATTCGCTATGTTGGCTATCGACAGGGAGAAAAGCTACTCTATCGTGCGAAAGTTAGTTTAGTAACTGGTGATTAGGGAATGGGGAAATGACTAAGAACTAATTACTGACAAAGGATTGAGCCAGCGTAAGATTTCTTGTTTGAGGGGATATAAATCGCGAGAGAATCCTTGCTTTACCCATTGTCCGATCGCATCAAATGGCGTAAATATTTCTCCAGGTTGCCAATTAATTTCTTGTCCGAGGGGAGTGAGATGGTTGCCAGGAAGAGTGAGCAAAGCAACCATATTGGGAAAGCGTTCTTGTAGGACAGGATTTAAGATAATCGTCTGATCGATCTCATCGTTATTGAAACGAATCAAAAGATTGCGACGCACTTCATAACTTTCGGTAATAAGTAGATTGGTTTCTTCTGGAGAAGGAGTAAATTCTAAGTTTAAAGTAGAGTCGAGTTCTAACTGTTCGATAAAAGGAATAGCACGACGAACGGGATAGTTATTAAAAGAAATGAGAATATTGCCCGCGCGATCGACAGAAAATAAACTGCCAATGAGGAGGTGTAGCTTGCATCCCATACTATGTCCGACTCCATAAATGGGAAGATAGCTTTGACCGAGTACATTAGTTGCTTGTAAGCGCTCTAGAATATTTTCAAACCGATTGAGAACGCTACGCGCGATCGCAACGTGATCGAGAGTATTGACAAACGGCGTAGCAATAACCGCATAGTCGGCTTTTCCTAGCTGTTCTAATAACCAACGATAAGTAATATTGGGTGCGGTAGCGACGAAAGCACCTCCGAGAAAATGAACCACGCCAATTGGTCGTCGAGGAAGCAAAACCCAGTTACCAGAAATTTCTTGCCAATTCATAACCCATCTTTGTATCTAAATTCCCACAGCAAACACCTGCGCTACCGTTAGGTTTAAATCGCGAAACGCAGGTGAAATAATCCGGTCATTTCCTCGAAACTGTTGACCTTGATACTCTCCATCGAGCAATCGATAGACTGACAAGGTTGGTTGCTTGGGAGAGCCGATATAGCGTTTGCCACCTAGTCCCAAATAGTCTACGATCCAATACTCAGGGATACCTAATGCCTCATAGTCAACCAACTTATGCCCATAGTCATCACGCCAATTGGTACTGACAACCTCAATTACGAGCCGCACTGTTTCTCCTTTGATGATGGTCGATCTTTTCTTCCAGAAAGGTTCGTCATCCAACGCCTGTCGCTCTAAGACAATCACATCGGGATTATAACCCGACTTATTTGTATCTATAGGCTTGACTATAGCCTGTCGAGGAATCAGGTAGGGTAACTCCAGACGGTCAATCTCCACTCCCAGTTTAAGTGCCAGAAAACCCGCGACTTGTTCATGAGTTCCGGTTGGCTGCATCTCGACGACAATTCCCTGACGTAATTCGTAGCGACCATAGCCATCTGGATACCAATCCAGAAACTCATCTAAGGTCATCAGTTGAGGAACAGATTGAATCATAGCAACTACTTTAGTTCCGCACTTGAGTTCTACTCCATACCAGGTTACCATCAGCAATAGTGGAAATTGGGGAGTGACGCAAGAAGGTTCCTGCATGAGCAAAAAATTTCGCCTGCCTAAAATCTTTAACCATTTAGGAGTCTGGATAATACCCTTTGTCTCGGTGACTTCCTTCGTCCCGATTTTTTTGACTTACGGGTTGCCATCTAAATCGCCGACAGAAAGGCCTAAATCCATTACTCCATTACCATCTCTCAATCAAATTCCCTCTATCTCTCAACTTGAAGAACAACCTTTTTTAAGCGAAGATTCTCTTATCTCTCCTTCGGCGACTCCACAGACACCACAACCCCAAGCAACGATTCGAGATGCGGCTGTTTCTTCTGCAAAAGCTCCACCAACACAACAACCTAAACAGAAAGAACCGATTAAATCTCCAAAGTCTTCAGATGCACCCAAATCTACCCCAGTTGTTGACAGAAAATCTGAGAATCCTCTCTTCCCCTCACTCCCTAACTATAGGGCCCCAAAGCTAGAAATCAAAGTAGCCATCTTAAGAGATGCAGAAAGTACGGTAATTGGAACGTCCACCCAAGCATCAATTCAGGATAGAAGTGGTCGCCTGATCGAAACGATTTCAGCCAGTCAAGGTTTTGCCGTGCAACCGAATGGGAATGGTTTAACGATAGGAGATTGGCAATTACCTTATGCCGTTTGGCTGCAACCCAGTGCGGGAGGCTTTGTTTATGTTGGCGATCGCTGGTATCGAGGAAAATTGTTATTAGTTTCCCAAGGAAGTACCTTACTGGCAGTTAATTACCTAGATTTAGAAGACTATCTCTACAGCGTCGTCGGCAGCGAAATGCACTCTAATGCACCGCTAGCAGCCCTAAAAGCACAAGCGATCGCGGCTCGTTCCTATGCGATCGTCCACATGATTCGTCCGGCAAGCGAATGGTATCATTTGGGAGCGACCCAACGTTGGCAAGCTTATAAGGGATTAGAGCGAGAATACAATACCACCCATCAAGCCGTCAACGAAACGGCGGGACAAATTCTCAGCTACAAAGGAGGAATTGTAGAATCTCTCTATGCTGCTACCGATGAGATTGTCTCTAACGTTCACCAAGGCATCGGAATGAGTCAGACAGGTGCCTATGACTTAGCAACCCAAGGTTACGATTATCAGCAAATTCTAGGTAGGTACTATCCCGGCGTAAGTTTGGCGAGACTGACATTAAATCAATAACGCTTTCGGCTTCATTTTTCATCGTTAATATTTCCGTAAATGATGAGTTTGGAGGTGTATACGTTTTATAGGTGTATACGTTAAGTAAGCGAGTTTGGATCTATCAGGGAAAAAATAATTTTTTTTGCCTGTCCGAGACTCGCATAAAACCTCTATGCACTTTGCGGTCATTAGACTTCAATGACTACCCAACACCCGATTGATGACACTGCGCTCGTGGCGAGGATTGCCCAGCAAGAGCAAACTGCACTGGCGAAACTGTACGATCGCTACGCCCGCATTCTTTACGCTGTGGCCTTCAAAATCTTAGAATCTGTAGAGGAAGCGGAGAAAGTCGTGCTAGATGTTTTCTGTCAAGTCTGGCAAACGGCTGGAAATTATGAGGCTAGTCGAGGAAAAGTTGATGCTTGGCTCTTCCTGCTAACCCGAACTCAGGCGCTAGCTCGACTCCGAACGGTAGCACACAGATCGCCCTCGGCAACTGTCTTAGGAAATCCAGCCCCCTTTCAACTGAGATCGCTGATGGCTAACCCGCCAGAAGAAGCGCCAATCCAAGAGCGTCGCGATCGCGCACTAGAAGCACTGCGTCAACTCCCAGAAGAACAGAGACAAGCTCTCGAACTCGCCTATTACCAAAGTCTAACCTATGTCGAAATCGCCGCTAAAATGGGTGAGTCGGTGGATACGATTAAAACTGGAATCCGGTTGGGACTGCTCGAATTGCATAAAACTCTCGGCTCTCTTCTATAGTAACTAGGCAGGCTAGTATAGAGCTATTAGGAGGAAAAACGCGATGCTACCAGAAAACATCTGGGAACTTGCAGCCCTATATGCGCTCGATCTCCTTGACGAGTCAGAATGTCGTGTTCTTGAGGAAGCGATCGCTCAGTTTCCAGAATTGCAGCCTCAACTAGCGAAGTTTCAAGAAACCGTGTCCGCTATCCCCTACAGCGCTCCACCCGTACCTGTGGCGGTTGACTTAAAGGCCCGTCTCTTTGAGCGGATTGCTAGTCAAGCATTAGAGCCAAATTCGGCTTCTGTGGAAGCTTTGAGGGAGCAAGCAACTAAGATATCCTGGGAACCTTTTTCTATTCCAGGAATGGCGATCGCTAAGCTTTATGTCAACGACGAGAAACGAGAGATGGCTTGCTTTGTTCGGGCTGTCGCTGGCGTGCAATTTCCTAATCATCGACACGCTGGAAATGAGGAGATTATCGTACTCGAAGGCGATTTGGTCATTGACGAGAAAACCTATGGTAGCGGCGATTATATCCCCTCGATATCTGGAACTGTTCATCAACCAGAAACAGTCGGTGGATGTACGATCTTTCTGAGGACTTCCCTTGATGATGAGATTGTTGAGAGTTGAAAAGAAATAAAATTTCACGCAAAGGCGCAAAGGAGGGAATCCAAACAGTCAAAGATCTTGGAGAACAAGGTCTTTTGCAAAGGCTACAAGGCTTTTGTCCGAGCGAGCTTGTGGGAGATGATGCAGCCGTACTGGAGATCGATTCAGGTCATTCTCTAGTTGTAACAACGGATCTGCTAGTGGATGGGGTTCATTTTAGCGATCGCACTACTTCCCCAGAAGATGTGGGGTGGCGTTCGGCGGCGGCTAATTTATCGGATTTGGCGGCGATGGGGGCTTCTCCGATAGGCATTACGGTAGCGCTAGGACTTCCAGGGAATGTTCCCCTCAGTTGGGTAGAATCGCTCTATCAAGGACTGTACGATTGTTTGCAACGATATCAAACCCCGATTGTGGGAGGGGATGTCTGTCGCTCGTCGGTGATTACAGTCTCGATTACTGCTTTTGGTCAAGTTTTACCTCAGCGAGTGATTCGTCGTTCCCTCGCTCAACCAGGCGATGCGATCGCGATTACTGGATTTCACGGTTGTTCGCGGGCAGGGTTAGAATTACTTGTGCATCCAGAAAGCGGCAAAGATTTAGATGCGATCGCCCGACAAGCTTTAATTCAAGCACACCAGCGGCCAAAACCAAGACTCGACGTTCTAGAATCTTTGGGGAAAGTTGCAGGAGAGCAACCTATTGCTGGGATGGACAGTAGTGATGGGTTAGCTGATGCGATCGTACAAATTTGCCGTTTGAGTGGCGTTGGTGCCCAAATCGAGCGTCAGGCAATTCCGATTTCGCCTTTTTTACATGAGTTTGTCTCCCCAGAGAAAGCTTTGGAATGGGTTTTGTATGGCGGTGAGGATTTTGAATTGGTTTTGTGTCTTCCCCCAAAATCAGCCCAACTCTTGGTAGAACGTCTGGGAACAGGAGCAGCAATTATTGGTAAAATTATCGCCGAGCAAACGGTTGAACTGATAGATGGTAGAGGTGTCTATCCAAAACGAATGTTAACCCTTGCCGAAGGGTTTCAGCATTTTTAGAGGCGAGTTAATTATCGATTATTGATTATTGATTTACAAAACTTTAGAAATTTAATTAAGTATTGCAACACCTATTAAATCTGGATTCCGATCCTGGTAAAAGATATAACATTGAGACTTTTGAAGATTAATTTAAGGAGAAAATCGTTTGATGTACTCAACTTTATTGCTTGCTGCTGCATCTACAGTTCCTACGACCGTAGAATGGAGTCCGAAAGTTGCTATTATCATGATTGCGTGTAATATCTTAGCGATCGCCTTCGGCAAGTTGACCATTAAACAACAAAACGTAGGCGCTAAATTGCCTTCCCCTGAATTTTTTGGTGGAATGGGTTTAGGTGCTTTACTGGGAACTACCAGCTTTGGTCATATTTTGGGGGCTGGAGTTATTCTAGGATTGGCAAGCGCAGGTGCGCTCTAGAAAAGTTAGCATAGCTTATTCTTGATTTTGACTGGCGGTTGGCGATTGGCGATCGGGAAAAATTCTTAATCACTGGTTACTAATCGTCAGTCTCAAGTTATTAATTTGATATTTAAACTATTTTTTTTATCTCACGCAGAGGAGCCAGTGCGTTGCGGAGGTTCCCTCCGTTGAAGCAACTGGCGTACGCAGAGGCGCAGAGGTGCAAAGGTGCAAAGAGGCAAAGAAATCAAGTTTTTTTGGTTTTCTTGTTAATTATCCTAAATTGCAAAGCTGAGCTACAGGAATTTCAATACTTTGTGTTGATAAATTGGGAAGAGATATTATTTTTTCTATTTTTTTATAGGTTTTTTCCAAGGAACGTTCATAAGCCAGATCGTAATGACTCTTCAGTAAATCTTCGACTAAAATTTCGAGTTTTCTTTCATCAATCAAGCGATACCATTGCTTGATCTTCTCCCGACCATAGCGAGATTTTAGCTTTAACAACTTATTTTTTAATATGTCTGGATTGTTTGCTAAATGAGGATACTCCTGTAATAACCACTCAACCCTAGCAGCGATGGGTAGCTGAATTTCTATACAGCTTGCTTGTTTCATTTGTTCCCATAGTAAGGGGGGTAAATGAAGTTCCCCAATCTTATTGCTTTCTGATTCTAGCCAGACGGTTTGATTGGGATCTAGCTGTTGTAATTCTTTTAACAAAAGCGATTCAAATTGTTTTTGCGATGGTTGAGGAATTGGAGTTTCTTTCCATTCTTGACCTAATAAAGAACCTCGATGATTGGCTAATTTTTCTAAATCTAATATTTGCTCTCCCCGTAGTGCGAGTTGATGCAAAATATGAGTTTTTCCTGTTCCCGTCAAACCGCAGAGAATTTTATAGTTAAACTGTAATGGTAAAGTATCTAATTGTTGGCGGACGTAGGCGCGATAAGTGGTATAACCGCCTTCTAAAACGGTAACTCGCCAACCAATTTGGGTGAGAACTATTGCTAAACTATTAGAACGTTGACCGCCACGCCAGCAGTAAATAAGAGGGGAATAATTTTTATCCTTATTAGCAAAGTGGTGGATGAGATAATCAGAGATATTTTTGGCAACTAAAGCAGCACCAATTTTACGCGCTTCAAAGGGAGAAACTTGCTTATAAATTGTTCCTACTTTGGCTCGTTCTTCATTGTTGAGAATTGGTAAATTTATAGCACCAGGAATGCGATCTTCTGCAAACTCATTTTCTGAACGAACGTCGATAATTTCACTGTAGTTTTCTTTCCAAGGAGATTTCGTATAAGTTAGCAATTGTACCATTAGATTTTTTTTATAAAGATTAATGTAATAAAAGTCAACAAAATTTTACATCTTTTTCAGAATTTTGCAGTAGGATCGAGATATCGATAATGCAAGCTCAAAATTCCCGTCTAGAATTCTCGCAGAAAAGCCAAAGATCAACCGAAAAAAATATCTAGCCATGAGTTAGCTTTTTCAGTCTGTTTATCTAGATTGACTGACTCAACGCCTTCCCAGGGGGGAAAACCTATGAATACCCATGAATTACTCAGTCGATATGCCGCCAAAGAATTAGATTTTACTCAAATTAGTCTGCATGAAGCCAACTTAAAAGGGGCTAATCTATCCCGTATTAACCTAACCAGAGCAGACCTGAGCGATGCCGACTTAAGTCTAGCCGATCTGAGCGGAGCTTGTTTGCAACAAGCTAACCTGACTGATGCTGACTTGAGCGGTGCTAACTTAGTAGGAGCTAACTTGGTTCAGGTTAATCTCATTGGTGCCGATGCGATCGCTACAGATTTAAGAGGAGCAGATCTCAGTGGCGCTGACTTGCGATGCGCTAATCTGCATAAAGCTAATTTAAGTGGAGCTAACTTGACAGATGTCAATCTTAATGGTACCGATCTAAGCGGTGCTAACCTGACGAATGCCAAGCTAACGGGAACCGATCTAAGCGTCGCTGATACAGATGGGGCAAATCTTAAAGGAGTTGATTGCCAAGGAGAAGACTGTACAATGATGTCTCCTAAGTGGGTTACTTGGTCGGGTCGCTAATAGGCAATGGATAGTTACCAGTTATTAGCGATCTGGTAACTGGTAACTGAATCAATTCAAAATTATTGCATTCAAAATTCTGAATTCCGAATTCCGAATTAACTAACTGGTAACTGGAAAAGTGGTCTACCAATTGACTTTTGCGGTTACCTGAATCAACCAAGGATGTCCCCACCACAACAGCAAAACAAAACCGAGAACACCAAGATAAGCTGGGCGAAGAAATTCCTGAAGTTTGAGCGTTTGACGACCGTCGAGAACGGCAAGAAAAGGAATGACTGAAGTCCTGGCTTTAACAGCGAGAAAGGCTTCGCCATAGCGTTGTTCTAGGCGGTGATCGCCATGCCAGACAGCAAATAAATGATGAGCAATCAATCCTAGAGAAGTCAAGAGCATAAAGCTAGTTCCCAGCCAGAGAGTATGCGCGATACACCAAATAACTTGTCCTACCATTTGGGGATGGCGAGTGATGCGAATAATTCCCGTTTCGTATAGATGAACTTGAGGTTTTTGGACAGCAGCAATTTCTAACAGATTAAAAGTAGCCGGGTAAAGAAAGAAAAAAGAAATCGCCGACAAGATCCAGACAAAAGTTTTGATTCCCGCTATATTTCTCACTTGCCAGAGGATGAAACCATCGTAGCGATGATTAAAAAAATAAATGATGAGAATGGTGGCTAGCGGGATGCTAACAAGTGCAAAAAAAACGCGATAAAGCCTCGCCCCAATTTTTTTTTCTCCCCAAGGTCGTAAAGCAGCCAGACCGCTATGAGCAATGGCAAAACCCAACAGCAACCCTAACATAATCCAATGACTCGATGTCAGCAATTTCGTCCCCACCATTAATCAATATTGATTGTTAAACCGTAAGTTTTTGCTTTGTTACGTTTTACTTATTCATAATCCTAAAGGAAATTTGCTCCCCTTATTATGCTACTGTCTAGTAAACCACTCTTCTCGACATAGATGTGGAGGGGGTCCGTTTGTTCAAAGCCTATCTGTTATTGGAATTGGGGTAAATTGCCCTTCCTTCCCGATAGCTAGATTAATCCATCTAGACTCAGTTGGGTAAACCTTTTGGGTTCGCGATCGGTGGTTGTCTGCTGACTCCTTGCTCTTTGATTCTGGTGCCCTATGTCTGATATTCCTTTTACTTTAGATCAACTTCGGATTCTTAAGGCGATCGCTGCGGAGGGAAGTTTTAAGCGAGCGGCTGATACTCTCTACGTTTCTCAGCCTGCTGTTAGCCTTCAAGTCCAGAACCTAGAAAAGCAATTGAACGTTCCTTTATTTGATCGCGGGGGACGTAAAGCTCAATTGACGGAAGCGGGCCATTTACTTCTCAGTTATGGCGAGAAAATTATTACTCTTTGCCAAGAAACTTGTCGGGCGATCGAAGATTTACAAAACCTTCAGGGAGGTACGTTAATCGTCGGTGCTTCTCAAACTACAGGAACCTACTTGTTGCCCCGCATGATCGGATTGTTCCGACAGAAGTATCCCGACGTGACCGTTCAGTTACAAGTTCACTCGACGCGACGCACGTCTTGGGGAGTGGCCAACGGACAAGTCGATTTAGCGATTATTGGTGGAGAAGTTCCCCCAGAACTCCATGAAACCTTGAAAATCCTTCCCTACGCCGAGGACGAACTAGCCTTAATTTTGCCCGTTTTCCATCCCTTGGCAAAAGTGGAGACGATCCAAAAAGAAGACTTGTACAAACTCAAGTTTATTACGCTAGATTCTCAATCCACCATTCGCAAAGTCATCGATAAAGTATTGAGTCGCTGCGAAATCGATACCAAGCGATTGAAAGTGGAAATGGAACTCAATTCCATCGAAGCCATCAAAAATGCTGTCCAATCTGGATTGGGTGCAGCCTTTGTTTCGGTGACAGCGATTGAAAAAGAGTTACAAATGGGCGTTCTTCACATTGCCCCGATTAAAGACGTAGAAGTCAGACGGACGCTATCGGTAGTCATTAATCCCACTCGCTACCGTTCTAAAGCCGCAGAAGCCTTTATTAAAGAAGTACTGCCCCAGTTTTCGAGCCATCCAGAATGTCTAGATATCGAACAATTATCTCAAGATAGCGAGCGTTACAAAGAAGTGGCGGCAAATGGTTTGGGAAATTAATTGCCAGAGATCTGTTGTTTTTTGTTGGTCGTTGGCAGAATATGACTAACACCCGATCTATGAAAGCAATAGATCGTGCCTATACCATGACTGACATACATGGAAATTCTTTGCACTCGTCCGGGTTGTCCTCGTCCTCAAAATTTCTTTGCCGATCTCGACGATCTCTCAAAATTAAAGACAGCCGAGCAGAAATACTGTACTAGCTGCGGTATGCCGCTCCTGTTGGCAGGACGCTATCTGCCCATACGGTTATTGGGAAAGGGGGGATTTGGGGCAGCCTTTCTCGCACGCGATCGCTATACTCCCACCATGCGCCAGTGTGTAGTCAAGCAGTTTCAGCCGTCAGGAAACTTAAACGAACAGCAGCTAGAAGTCGCTCAAAGTTTATTTGAACGAGAAGCAGCCGTTTTAGAAGATTTAGGCAACAGAAACGAACACATCCCCGACTTGTATGCTTTTTTCCCGTTAATTGTTCCGAATCGGTTTACTGGCAAAGAAGAGCAATTTTTCTATCTGGTACAACAATTTATTGACGGACAGACATTAGAAGAAGAAGTCGCAACTCAAGGACAATATTCGGAAGCAGAAGTCCGCTACGTTTTAGTAGAAATGCTCAAAGTTCTCAAATTCGTTCACCAAAACGGGACGATTCATCGAGATATCAAGCCCTCCAATATTATGCGCGATCGCAACGGGCGTTTATACTTGCTCGATTTTGGTGCAGTTAAACAAGTGACGGTAGGAAGTACGCCATCGGGACGATCTACGGGGATTTTTTCGCTGGGATTCGCGCCACCCGAACAAATGACGGGTTCTCAAGTGTATCCCTCTACCGATTTATACGCGCTAGCGGCTACTTGTCTCAATTTATTGACAGGAAAGAAACCGGACGAGTTAGACGATCCTAGCAATTGGAAAGCTTATGCGCCGCAAACTAGCGATTCTCTAGCGGCGATTCTCGATCGCTTACTTTTACCAATCCCCAGAGATCGCTTTCAGTCAGCAGAAGAAGTCCTCGATGCTCTCAACTCGCGATCGCCAGGAAAAGCCCAGTCAGGAACGACTACTGCCCTTCAATCCCCCCCCAGACAAGTGGGATCGGTTACTCCCCCACCCTCTCAACGCAGTTCTTTTAGCCTGGTAGAGGTTTTGGGTGGCGCTGCTTTTACCGGATTTGAGGGGGTGCTATTGTATATTGCATTGACGAGCTTGTTACCGTCTCCTGGGATTAGCATGGGTTTGTTGGGGATGTGCTTGGGGGGGCTAATTTTTGCTCAGTATCGTCGAGCGATCGAAGGCAAGGATTTACCGATTCTGGCGATTTTGACCCTCCTGATCGTGTTAATTCCAGCACTGCGGGGAGAATTCCCGCTCGCGATGGTAGTCATTGTAGCCGTTCTAGGGGGAGCAGGCGCGATCGCAATTACGGCACTGTTTCGCCTCATCTATCAAATTCTCTCGCGCTTTTTGTAAGGCGATCGGAAAAAACCTAAGATCGGTTAACGGCGATCGCTCACAACCATTA
>CAYTUO010000054.1:0-1565 GCA_964441015.1 uncultured Pleurocapsa sp. | reverse complement strand
CCATGTCTCAAAAAAATGAAATAACGGTTCTGTTACTGACTCTCTTACTCTCTCTAGGAGCAATCGGGGGTGGACTATGGTGGTTGCGAGATCGATTTTCCAGTCCCATTCCTAACCCAGTTGTGACAAATACGCCTCTAGCAACTCCAACAGAACCTTCTGGGCCAACTCCTCTGGAAAATCGCCTGAGTATGGGAGAAAAACTGTTAATTCCAGGCGAATTAACTCAGGAAAAGCAAAGTGCTGTAGACGCTTTTGCCGCAGGAAGCTACCAGCAAGCCGTTTATTCCCTAGAATCTTCTCTCAAAGCCAACCGCAACGATCCAGAAGCCTTAATTTATCTCAATAATGCTCGCATTGGCAATAATAAATCCTATGCGATCGCGGCCGCCATGCCGATTGGTACAGATGTTAATGCAGCCAAAGAAATGCTGCGAGGAATTGCCCAAGCACAGAATGAAATCAATACAGCAGGGGGGATCGGTGGCGTACCCCTAAAAGTCCTGATTGCCAATGATGATAACGATCCAGAGATAGCAAAACAAATCGCACAAGCATTTGCCAATAATCCCGATATCTTGGGAGTTGTAGGACATTTTGGCAGCAATGCAACTCTCGCTGCTTCAGAAATTTATCAACAGAATGGATTGGTGGTTATCTCTCCTACCAGTACTTCAGTTGCTCTCTCAGGTAAAGGGAAATACATTTTTCGGACAGTACCGAGCGATCGCTTTACCGGATCTGCTTTAGCCAAATATATGCTCAGTAAGCTCAACCTCCAAAAAGCAGCCGTTTTTTTCAATTCTGGCAGCAATTATAGTATTTCTTTAAAAGACGTATTTACTACCTCTGTTTTTGGAGATGGGGGAGAAATCGTATCCGAATTTGACTTTGCCAATCCCAACTTCAATGCAGGGGAAGCCGTGCAACAAGCGAGACAATTAGGCGCTCAAGTGTTAATGCTAGCTCCCGATTCTGCCATGCTCAACCAAGCTTTACTCGTCATACAAGCCAACGATCGCCAACTGTTTCTCCTGGGGGGGGATAGCGTTTACAAACCTCAGACATTGCAAATAGCTGGTAAAGATGCACTAGGAATGGTGCTAGCCGTCCCTTGGCACATTTTAGGCCATGCTAATGCCGAGTTTCCCAAAACTGCCAGTCAACTGTGGGGAGGCGATGTCAACTGGCGCACGGCAATGGCATACGATGCAACTCAAGCCTTAATTGCTGCGATCAAACGCAATCCCACTCGTCAAGGCGTTCAAGAAGCGCTTTCTGCCTCAGACTTTTCTGCTAGCGGCGCATCAGGAGAAATTCGATTTTTACCATCAGGCGATCGCAATCGAGCCGTGCAATTAGTCAAAATTGAAAAAGGATCTCGTTCCGGTTTTGGCTACGATTTTGTACCAATCCCTAACAACTAACTCGAAAAACCATGACCCCACAACTCGAAAAACGCTACTACACCCCAGAAGAATATTTAGCGCTAGAAGAGGAGGCTGAATACAAAAAGGTTCTTCAGGAGATATTATGCTAAACTATTAGGTAAATGCCAGTGTAAT
>CAYTUO010000053.1:5488-16034 GCA_964441015.1 uncultured Pleurocapsa sp. | reverse complement strand
AATTTTACTTAGCCCTACTCCAAAATGTTAAAAACATACCCTTGAAAGGAGGGGGAGGTGTGGGGAGTGTGGGAGGACAAGGGGGAAGCAGGGGAAGTATTTCCCAATCACCAATCACTAATCACCAATCACCAATCACTAGAATGGCAGTTCTGATTTGTCCTGGAATACACGACGCACAACTTACCGATCGCTTTTTGCAGGCCCTAAAACGACAGGGAATCGATCTCAGTACGTTTTTGATTTTTCCGACTCAAGAGTATCCGGCTTTCTCGGCGTTGCACGTTCTACAGTTTTTACGCCAAAAACTCGATCAAACGAGCGATCGCTCTCTATTGTTCCTTAGTTTTAGTGCTGGTGTTGTTGGTGCAATGGGGGCAGCTTGGGGGTGGCAACAAAGCGGGGGAAAGGTTATGGCTCTAATCGCTCTAGATGGCTGGGGAGTTCCCTTATTTGGCAATTTTCCCATTCATCGCCTCAGCCATGACGAATTCACTCACTGGAGTTCTGCCTTGCTTGGGAGCGGACAAGAGAGCTTCTATGCCGATCCCCCTGTCGCGCATCTAGACTTATGGCGATCGCCCGATTGCGTTCAAGGTTGGATGCTCCAAAAAACCGTTGATGGTAAAGAGATCCGTTCTCGAACGACTGCCGCCGCTTTTCTCAAGATCTTGTTGCATCAATATTTACCTTGACTTCCCCATATTTATCATGCCGATTGAACCCAAAAATTGGCAGCAAGTGAACTCAAGGTTCGCTGTAGTTCGTCTCGTCCGTTAAAACCTTCCACCCGATAAATCACTTGACCTTTCTCAAAAAGAATTAGCGTCGGCAGACTCTTAAGACGATAGGTACTCGCTAATTTGAGATTGTCATCGGCATTAATGTTGACTAATTGCAGTTGTCCGGCTGATTCTGACTGGAATTGGAGCAATGAGGGAGCGATCAGGCGGCATAATCCGCACCAAGGTGCCCAAAAATTGACGAGAACGGGTTGAGAGGATTCTAAAACGATTTTGGAAAAGGTTTTGTCATTAGCAGATAACATCATGATTCAAAGTTGTTTATGAAGGGATTTATTTAAGTATTAGTTACTAGTTACCAGTGACCAGTTACCAGTTACCAGTTATATATATACTTCTTACTGGTCACTGCTTGCTGTTTCGCTGGTTACTGCTTTAAGGCTTTTGGATTATGCTACAACTAATTGGGATCGAGTGAAACAGTGAATTTCAGGAATTGCATCAAAGATATTCTTGGATAACTAATCTCTGAGAACGCTAGAATTTTTCCAACGCGATCGCGGCATTTTGACCCCCAAATCCAAAACTCAAACACAGTAATTGTCGAATCTCTGTCTGACGCGGTGCAGTCACTAAATCTAATGCAAATTCTGATTCTTTCAAACCCACGCAAGGGGGTAATTGCTGGTGCTTAAGTGCCATTAAACAAAAAGCCGTCCCGATCGCGCCAGATGCGCCTAATGAATGGCCTGTAGCGCCTTTAGTCGAACTCACAGCAACACCATCAGGAAACAAATATTGAATGAGACTTGCTTCTCTTGCGTCATTGAGTTTGGTACTGGTGCCGTGGGTGTGAATGTAGTCAATTTCAGTCGTTGCTAACTGACTGCGCTCCAAGCATTGCTTAACAGCTAGACTTGCACTGCGATTGTCTAGAGAAGGGGCACTGACATGAGTAGCATCGCAGGTTAAGCCAAACCCTAATATTTTCCCGTAAATAGTTGCGCCTCGACTCAGTGCTAATTTGGCTGACTCTAATAGCAAGACTGCTGCACCTTCCCCCAAAACCAAACCTTCCCGATGCCGATCAAAGGGATAGCAACCCGTAGATGCCAAAGCGCCCATTTGCTGAAATCCCGTTAAAGTGAGTGGGGTGATCGGGGCTTCTATGGCTCCTGCAATGACGCGCTGACATTGACCTTGTTGAATGAGTTCAAAAGCTTGAGCGATCGCCCAGATTCCCGTAGCGCAAGCGGCCATTGGCGCTAATACAGTCCCCCTTGTTCCTATCTGACGTGCCGTCGCGATCGCACCTTGATGGGGGAGGGTTTCTAACCAATTTTCGAGTGGTAAAAACCGTTTCCTAGACTGTTCTTTCTCATACATTTGTCTAGCAAGTTGCTCCCAGTCTGCCTGACAACCTCGACTAGAGCCAATGACGACTCCGCAATCTGGCAAGGGGGGGGTTAGTTGAGCATCTTTTAGGGCGGCTAAGACGGTTAGTTGCCTGAGATGGACGAATTGGATGGGTGTGGTTTCGATCAGTCCTAGCGGATAGGGGGGAAGTTCGGGAAAAGGCTGATTGAGTTTAATTCCCGATTTGCCCAATAATAAACTCTGCCAACTCTCGGTTAGAGAACCCAGACAGCAGAGTAAACCAATCCCCGTGACAACAACGTCCACTTTTTTGAATTCTGAATTATTTTTTCAGATTTTCCAATCCCGAAACGACTTTTGCAGATTCGATGCGATCGCCTTGATTAATTTTGTCTACGGCCTCCATTCCGCTTGTCACATAGCCAAACACGGCATAGTCGCCATCGAGAAATCCCAGATCGGATAGGGCAAAGTAAAACTGGGAAGAGGCGGAGTCGGGCATTTGAGAGCGAGCCATTGCTACGGCACCTCGCTTGTGATTCAACTCAACGGGAGGTTCTGCGTATCCCCCTTGTCTGCCGATCGCCTGGCTGTAAAGCGGTTTTTCCTGGCCTTTGAGCTTGATTTCTAGGGGAATATAGCGTGCTTGTTTGGTTTTGGGATCGACAAAGCTGCCAGTGCCGTTCCCTTTAGGATCGCCACCTTGGGCGACAAACGGTTCGGGATCTTTGACGACTCGGTGAAAGGTTAAGCCATTATAAACGCCGCGATCGACGAGATCGACAAAATTTCCGGCTGTAATGGGTGCATTCTTGCCATCGACTGCGATCGTGATGGGCGAGCCATTCACCGTCATTTCTACTGTGGCTGTTCCTTCAAGCCTTGGTACGTAATTATCCATGTTTAAAGAATTTGCTTTTGGTGTCGAACATCCAGTCAGCGCCAAACCGCATACTAAAACAATAACGAGCAGCGATCTTAACCAGTACTGAATAGACTTTTTCATGTTAAATCTTATCAATTTACAATTCAATATTTATAATAAATTCAGATTGAAACCTCTTTAATTGTTTTTCAAGCGTTTTTCTATTTGTTGAACCCGTTGTTGCAATCGCTCAATTTGCTCTTGCAAGGTCAGGCGATCGCTTTCAGCCGAGATAGAGTAACCGATTAATTGTTCTATGCGTCTGCTCATACTTTGCTCTTTTTGAAGTGCCGAAATAGCATTATCTAGCAAGTTTAATTGGCCTTCTTGCAAATCTCGCTGAACTTCAAGCATCTTGCCTAACTCAGCTTGCGTAGCTAATTGCCTTTGCAATATCTGTTCGATAATGGCTTGCATTTCTTCAAATGTCATATAACTTCATTCATGATTTGTCAAATCAATTATACCATAGTACTATGGATTTGAAAAAATATTGAAGATTATATGCCAAGACAAGATTTAGACAATCGCGATCGCGTAGGACAGTTTCAGAATCGATACAGCGAACCGCTAGCACCTAAAAAAATTGGTGTGTATCTATTCGAGTCGGACGATGCTCGCGTGAGAGCGATCGCGGAAAAACTAGAAATGTCTGCCACCGAAGTAGTGAGATATTTGGTCAGAGAGGGGCTAAAACGCATTTAATCTGTCTGAAGCTTTTGAATGATTACAATCCTTCTAAGGGAACTCCTAAAAAGCGAGCTAATTCTGCTCCTTGATTTTCTAACTCTGATAACGGCATCGGTTGTCCGACACGAGTTAGGGGAATGTCTCGGCGTTGCTTGACGCGCAAATAGAGCGCCCGCTTGGGATTGAGGCCTTCTTTAATCTCTGCTTTGACGGCTTGAACGTCTGCGATCGGGCACTCAAATTCGATGCGACGGTTTTTCCCTGGAAATCCCCAACGAAAGATTTTCACCTTGTTCGTTTTTTTGTTGAATTCGTTATAGCCTGCACCAATATCCCAGAGGATCGTCAACCAGAGATACAAACTTACCAAAGAACCTGCTACCCCGTAGAATAAGAGCGCTACTCCTTGAGGAATGAACTGCAATCCCCTTGTATCGCTGACAATGAGGAAATTTACCTTCAGATAACTAGAAAGTCCTGCTAAAAGAAAGCCTGCACCGCCGATTAAGGAAACGATTGCCCACCAGTAATTACTGAGTCGGCGAGAACCTAGTATCTCTTGGCGGAAGATGCTACTATCTTTTGCTGTTACTTGTGTTGCCATGTTTTCAGGAGTGAACTCAGCTAAATCTCAATAGATTCTCCTTTGAATTTTACTGGTTTTTGGCTACCTTCCCAATTTTGACCAGCAAGGCGCGATCGCATCGGGACTTTTGAATTTATTTACAAAATTTTGGCAAGTTCTTGCATCATCGCCCTAAAATCTATCCAATTATCAAGATGGATAAGATAGTTTGTGGAGTTAATGTATGAAGGGAAATTTTGGTCTTTTAGCTGGTGCGATCGCCGTTGGTGGAATTTTTGCAGGTAGCGCTTTAACTGCCGATCGCTATCTAACCCATCGTAATGAACAACTAAACTCGCCACTTCCTTCTTTAATGGCAGCCGTCGCCGTTGTCAATCTCAAAAGTCCTATCAGTATTGCTCTCGATCTCGCCAACCGCAAAATGTATTGGATTGATAACGAGGGAAAGCAGATTCAACGAGCGAATTTAGATGGAAGTAGCGTCGAAAATTTAGTGATGACAGGATTAGAAAATCCAAGAGATATCGCCCTCGATCTCAGGAGGGGTAAAATGTACTGGACGAATCGAGGCGATCAGAAAATTTTACGGGCAAATTTAGACGGGAGTCGTGTTGAAATTTTATTGTCTAAAGGGATAGAAACACTAGAAAATCCTGAAGGGATTGCCCTCGATCTGGCTAATAGTAAAATGTATTGGGTTAATTCCGATCCGCCTGCAATTGTTCGAGCAACTTTAGATGGAACTCGCATTGAATATTTAACAACAGCCAATGTTAAAAAGCCAACCGATATCGCACTCGATCTTAGAAAAGGAAAAATGTATTGGATCGATTCAGAAACTAAAATGATTCAACGAGCAAGCTTGGATGGTAGAGATACAGAAATTTTGGTTTCAGGACTCAAAAATCCTGGAGAACTTGCTCTCGATCTCACGCATAATAAAATCTATTGGACGGATGAAGATACTGATACTATTCAAAGAGCTAATCTCAATGGAACGCCAATCGAAATTTTAGTGAGTCGCAGTCTTAATGGAGTACGTAATCCTCATGGGATTGCTCTTGATGTTACTAGAGGAAAAATGTATTGGACTGATCGCGAAGCACGCAAGATTCAAAGAGCTAATCTTGATGGGAGTAGTATTGAAGATCTCGCGATCGGAATTAATGAATAGGATAATTTTTTATCTCGCACAGAGAGTAGCACGGAATAAGATCGTAAAATTTTCTGGATTTTTAACTGGGTAAAATCATTTCGATGAAAGTTGCTATTATTAGTTCTGGATTTCTTCCTGTTGTTGATGGGGTAACAGTTACTCTTATGAATAGGCTCCATCGACTCAGCGAGTGGGGACATCAAGTTTTATTATTTTGTCCTGACTATTCTTCTCTGGAAAAAATTTATCCTAATTGGAGAGATTATACGGGTAATATTTTGCCTGGAGTGAAGGAGATTAGTCTTTCAAGTGAGTCATTAATGGGTTTAGATTTTGAACGCAATGTTACGAGAGAATCTTATCAAACTGTTTTGCAAGAGTTAGAGAAATTTCAACCAGATATTATTCATGTTGACGAACCAGAGAGATTATTTGTTGGTTTTTGGAAAATTCCTGGCATAAAGTTTGCAAAACAAAAGCATATTCCTTGTGTCAGTTTTTATCATACTAATTTTCTCGATTATGGACAAGATTATTTTGCTACGCCTATTTGGTTAGATCTCATTCTCAAATGGATATTTCAATTTCCTCTAGCTTGGATTTATCATTCATATGATGCCACTCTAGTTTCTGGAGAAATTACTTATAAAAAGCTTGCAAAGATGGGAATAAAAAATATTATCCAAGATAAATTACTAGGAGTTGATATAGAGAAATTTAATAGCGAAATTAAACAAAAAAACTTTTTTGAAATTAGTTATAAATTACCAGAAATTGACAAAAAGCTAAAGTTAATTTTTTTGAGTCGTCTAACGCCAGATAAAGGGTGGCATTTTACAATTAATGCTTTTTCAAGGCTATTTCAAGAAATCAGTTCTGACAATTTAGCGATTATTATTGCTGGCGATGGAGCTATGCGAGATGAAGTTGAAAAAAAGTTAGGAAAACTTACAGTAAATGTTTATTTTCTCGGCAGAGTTAACCCCGATAAAGTACCAGAACTTTTAATAAATTGTGACATTCACATTACCGCTTCTGAGAAAGAAACTAGAGGGTTAACGGTATTAGAAGCTTTTGCGGCAGGAAGACCAGTCATTGCTCCTCGTGCTGGAGGAATAATTGATAGTATTCAAGATGGTTGGAATGGCTTTTTGTATCACCCACAGGATTCTAAGGATTTTGTTCAGAAGCTGAAGTTATTAATTAACAATCCTGCTTTACGAGAATTTATGGGAGCTAGAGGAAAGGAGTATATTGCTGAATATAGTTGGGATAATGCTGTTAAAAATTTACTGAAAATTTGGGAAGAGCAAATTGCTTTATATAGGATCTAGAAGTCAAGTAATTACTGTTTCCAAGATATATTGCGATCGCGTCTTTGTTCGATAAATGTCTGAATAGTCCGAAGATATTGGATTCCTCCTAGTTTAGCAACGTCATTGTGTCCTGCGTCTGGTAATAATAGCAGTTGTTTGGGTGCGGATGCAGCAGCATAAAGTTCTTGACTCATTGTGGCAGGAATTACCTCGTCAACAGTGCCGTGAATGAAGAGAATAGGAACTTTTAGCGATCGCACCTTAGACAGAGAATCGAATTGTTGCGTTAAAATCCAATCTACAGGGAAAAGTCGATACAGACTCACCTCGTCTACTATCGCTCGTATAGACGTGAAAGTCCCTTCAACAATTATGCCAGCGATATTGGGGTGTCGAACTGCCATTTCGATCGCGATCGCGCCTCCCAAGGAATGACCGTAGAAAAAAATATTTTTGGCGGCAATTTTTCGCGTCTGAGTCAGGTAATTCCAAGCAGTTGTTGCATCTTCGTAGACAAGAGATTCATTGGGAAAAGGGCCCGAACTATTGCCATAACCGCGATAGTCTATTAGTAGGACAGACAATCCTAACTGATGAAAGCGGGATGCTCGATTGACATTATCGCCGATATTGCTTCCATTCCCATGAAAATACAGCAAGACAGGAGTATTGGGTTTTGAGGATGGAATCCACCAACCGTGAATTTTTCCTGTTGAGACGGGTAACCAGACTTCCTCATAGCGAAGATTAACTTCTGCTGGTGTTGTCGCAATTACCGAAGGGGGAAAGAAAATCATTCGCGTCTGCCAGAGTCTTAAGAATAAGCAGAGTCCAATGTAAATGGTAATGATAATTCCCCCTAAAATTAAGCATCCTTTGGCAAGAAGTGGAGTAGCAAATTTACCCATAATAAAAATAATTTATTTTTTTTCGTGTTCTCTCTGTCCGAGGTTAAAAGTAGCCTAATTATCTCCTATTTTTGTGATACAAGTTGCTTCTAATAGAACCATATTTTCTGTTGAGACAACTGAACAGCGATCGCCTATTTTTGCTAATGCTGGTATTTCTCCTCGCTTTAATTGCTCAACCGTCTCAAACACAACATTTCTAAAAGAACTTCGGATCAGCCATTCTTGTTTCAGCATCAGCAGATAATCTGGTTGAAAAGCATTGCGTTCTACCAGCAAAAAGTCAATTCCATATTTTTGAATAATGCGTTTATTGACTGATAAATCAGAACTATATTGAGCATTAATAGTATCGATCGCTCGTTGTTTTATTTGCTCGTAATAATTTGGATGATAGGCGAGAGCAAATTCTTTACCCACTAAGATCGAGCGCTGAGAAAATGCAGGAATATTATTCCCTTCTTCTGCCAGAGAAGCTACCAGGATATTTTTAGGTTGGTTTGCTAAAAATTGATAAATAGTCGCTTCTTTACCAACTACCCAAGTTTGAAATAATCCTAAGAATACAGGAGGGATGGCCGGAAAAATTATCACGACTGCTGCACCCAATCCAATCAGTCCTAACCAACCTGATTCTCGTCTAGTAAATTTAGTCTTTGTTCGTCTCTTTTTCTGCAACCAGCGCCATCCCAATTCTAAAAGAATTAGTAAGACAATTCCTGCCGCTATTGACATGACAAATTTTAAACTGTGATGGGTATAGCGACTAGGAAGATGTAGCTTGGGAAGTAATAAATGAGCCAAAAAAAACATTCCTAGACAACCGATGACGATTTGCCAAAGAATCTCTACTTTTGGGGTTATCAATCTAACCAAAGGAAATCGAGATTTGAGCAAAAATGGTAAGCCAAATCCCAACCAGACAATTGATGGAAATAAAGGAATTTTGATGCCACTATTCCCTAGAAAAATAAATCGGAGTGGATTGACTCCAAAATATTGATTTCTTCCGCGAAAACCAAATTCGGGCATAGCTTTCATTTGTTCGGGAGTAACAACTGTAGAAAATTCGGAACGACTGAGAATAACAGGCAGTAAAACCAGCAAAGCTACTCCTAATCCAGATAGCCAAAAGATATAATTTTCTTTGTCTTGAGTGAGTCGAGGAAACACTCCCCGCCAGCAAAATAAACGAACCGTGAGAATAGCAATTTCAACTAATAGTAATTGTGGATAAAATAATCCTTGAAGAGCAAGGGCAATTAAGAGAGAAATGAGCGATCGCTCGGATAGATAATATAAAAAAGCTGCAAAAAATGGATAGACAAATGTTCTTGGTGTTGATGAGATGAGATCGTCATTGAGCCAAATAACTTGATTGAAAAGTAGACAAATTAAAAAAGCCCCAAAAGGAATTGGAATAATGTTAAGAGAAAACTTATAAATATAGACAGTTGTAATCAAACCTAAAAATAAGGGAATAATTTTAGCAATAACTAACGGCTCAATTCCAATTTTCGCAATTATCCAATAAAAAAATTTATAGCCAACTGGAGCAAGAGACTGAAAATAATCGGCAATTAAATCGTTAGGAAAAAGTTGAGCATCTACAAATTTTTGCAACCAAACTACGTGCTGTCGAACATCATCTTGTACAATATAATTTTGACTAAAAGCATGATTTAGAGAGATTAATCCAAAATATAAAGTTGCACACAAACTTGCACTAAACCAGAAAAAAGTATCAGAATTACTGAAGAACCTAGATGGTTTTATAGTCAAATTTTTTTTGAGAAAAATAGTCAAAAGCATTTTAGTTGCATTCGCTCTCGAATTCTGTTCTATTTTAGTCAGAAACAGAGCGTATTCCTGTTATCGATCGCTTACCCGAAATTCTTCAACAAATACAGCAGGAACGAGACACTAAAGCGGAATAAAGACGCAGCAAAAGCGGTCGCCTCTGCTATAGTATTGAACCAACTATCTGCGATCGCGATCTTCGTGTCTAGCCAATGCCAAGAGAAACAGCCAACTATCCTACTCTAGTAGAACTTCTGTGTGACAGAGCGCAACAGATTCCCAACAAAACTGCCTTCACCTTTCTCAAAGACGGAGAAACGCAGTCAATTGACTTATCTTATCAAGAGCTAGATCGACAAGCCAAAGCGATCGCTCTCCACCTCAATTCTCTCAAAATCAAAAAAGGCGATCGTGCAGTATTAGTGTATCCCTTCGATGGAGCCTTAGAATTTATTGCGGCCTTCTTTGGTTGCTTGTATGCAGGCGTTGTTGCAGTACCTTGCTATCCTCCCCAAAATCGCCTTGCACTGCGCGAGATCCAATCTCGTCTCACCTCCTGTCAAGCTGAAATTATTCTGACAACCCAATCTTTCTTAACAAAACTCAAAAGTCAGCTTATTGCGCCAGAATCAGACCCCATCTTCAGCAAACTGCATTGGCTAGCCACAGATAACATTTCTCCTGCAATTGCTAGCGATTGGTTGCCACCCAACTGCGATCGCGACACCTTAGCCTTCCTACAATATACCTCTGGCTCGACGGGGATGCCCAAGGGAGTCATGATCGCTCACAACTCTATCTTGCACAATCAAGAAATGTTGAGGCTGGCGTTTGGACATACCGAGCGATCGCTTGGCGTGGGATGGCTGCCATTATTTCACGACAGGGGATTAATTGGCAACGTCATACAGGCTGTTTATTTAGGCGCTTCTTGCATTCTCATGTCGCCGATTTCCTTTATCCAAAAGCCGATACGCTGGTTAGAAGCCATTTCGCGCTACCAAGTAACCACTAGCGGCGCACCTAATTTTGCCTACGATCTCCT
>CAYTUO010000053.1:0-5478 GCA_964441015.1 uncultured Pleurocapsa sp. | reverse complement strand
AGCAGTTGGACAGTAGCTTTTTGTGGTGCTGAACCCATTCGCCTTGAAACTCTAGATCAGTTTGCGGCCAAATTTTCACCCTGCGGTTTTCGTCGAGAAGCCTTTTATCCCTGTTATGGCATGGCTGAAGCCACTTTATTCGTCGCTGGGGGAGTTTATACAGAAGCGCCAGTCGTCAAGTATCTTGAAAAGGCCCCTCTAGAAAAAAATCGAGTGGTTATTGCCAATAGCCAGAAAGAAGGAGTAAAACCCATTATCGGTTGCGGTCACGCCTGGTTAGATAGCCAAATTGCGATCGTCGATCCCGATTCGTTAACGCAATGTGCTGCCAACCGAGTTGGGGAAATTTGGATTTCTGGCCGAGGTTTAGGGAAAGGATACTGGAATCTACCAGAACAGACAAATCGCACTTTCCAGGCTTATTTAAAAGATACTGGAGAAGGGCCTTTTCTCAGAACAGGAGATTTAGGATTTTGGTACGATGGCGAACTTTTTATCACAGGTCGTCTTACCGATCTTATGGTTTTGTGGGGACTCAACCACTATCCCCAACACATCGAAGAAACAGTAGAAAAGTGTCATCCTGCCTTGCGACTCAGTGGCGGCGCTGTTTTTACAGTTGAGGTAGCGGGGGAAGATAGGCTAGTTATTACCCACGAAATAGAACGAAGTTATCGGCAATCCTTAGTAGTTGATGAAGTCGTAGAGACAATTCGTTGGACAGTCTTTCAAGAACATTTTATCGATGTCTATGCGATCGTTTTATTAAAGACAGGTAGTCTTCCTAAAACTTCTAGCGGCAAGGTTCAACGAAAGGCTTGTAAAGTTCAGTTTTTAGAAGGGAGTTTAGACCTAGTAGGAGAATGGCGCTTAAAAGAGCAAAGCGATCTGATTTCATCGATGAATCGATATTTAAATCCCTTGACTCATTTGAGGCGTTATTCGCTATTGTTTGGGGGACGCATGAGACGATTTTTGTATTTGTGGATGAAGGGAAAAAGAGACAATAATTGATTTTTGTGTGTACGTTAGCTGAAAATTTATCGATAATAAAATTAGATGAGTTATTAACTAATTTAGGAGAGCGATCGTGTCAGCAACTCCAACAAAAAAAGCCAAAGTGAAGGGATTGATTTCTGGAATTGATGAAAAATTCTCCCGAACCGAAGGAAACTCTAGTTAATGCAATGAGAAAACTTCAAGAGAACTACCTTGTAATTGTTTGATAAAAAAATAAATCTATTTTGGTGAGTAGCTGAACTTTTTGGATGTATAGATTACGCTTTTTGTTACTGGGGATTTTTTCTGCTGTTTTAACAACTCTACCCGTCAATGCTGCCGATCGCATTCTTTTTAATTTCGGGCCTTTAAATTTTTCGGTTTCGGTTGATGCGTTAGAAACCTTTGCTAGAGAAGGGAAAATTGAGCGAGAATTAGCCTTTTATCTCAATCGTTTAAGTCCTCAACAACAAGCTCAGTTACGAAAAATTTTACAATCGCGCTACGAGGTTAATCCTAGAGTTATTTATCGACTTTCTCAAAGTTCTGTGGGCGTAAAATTGCTAAAAGATGTGGGCGAATTGATCAATATCCCTACCAATCAAAATGGTTTTTATGGACTTCGGGGATCGCTTATTCAAGCCGTTTTTGAATCGAAAAGTATCAATGCGATCGAATTGCTTCGCAAGTTTCCCACTGATATGCAGCTTAATACTGACAATATTATAAACTTTGTTAAGCAAGCTTCTACGTTAGTCAAAGAAACGGATGTATTGGTACAAGAACTCGATCGCCTATCTTCCCAACAATCAAAATCCAAATCACCTATGGAGATCGATCACACCCCAGACATCAGAAAACCAGGCAATTTCAAGACTTCGCTGACAACAATCTCCCTACACGATTCCCAACGCGATCGCCAGTTAATTTTCACTCTATACTTGCCCCAAGTAACAAATAAGGCTCAAATCCCCGTGATTGTCGTCTCTAATGGCATAGGTGCAGGACGCGATCGCTTTGAGGATTTAGCTTTACATTTAGCCTCCTACGGATTTGCTATCGTCATTGGCGATCATCCAGGCAGTAGCCATCAAAGACAAAAAGACTTTTATGAAGGATTATACAAAGATAATTTCGATGCGACAGAATTTCGCGATCGCCCTCTAGATGTCACTTACATTCTCGATGAACTAGAAAAGCGCAACCAATCTGAATTTAACGGTCAACTAAACCTGCAACAAGTTGGCATATTTGGTTACTCCTTTGGCGGTGCAACTGCCCTATCATTAGCAGGGGCCCAGATAGAGTTTGAGCAACTCGAACAAGACTGCCATTCTCAAAATCGCTTACTCAATATCTCCCTCTATTATCAATGTCGCGCCCTAGAAATCCCGCGAGAACCTGTCAGCTTGCGAGATAATCGCATTAAGGCAATTTACCTGTTCGTTCCCTTTAGTAACAGTCTCTTCGGACAGACGGGAATGAAATCCGTTAGCACTCCTGTCATGTGGCAAGCAGCAGCAGAAGATCTTATCACGCCGCTTATCCGCGAACAAATTCCCGCTTTTAGAGAGTTAGTGAATTCTGATAAATACCTCGCCATCTCACAAGGATTACCCCACGCCTGGATTCTCTTTCCTCTGATGCAAGGACTCAAGAATAAAGACATTTCTAAAGAAGAAGCGGCCGCGATCGCTCGCGATTATCAAAACGTGCTGACACTGGCATTTTTTAAAGTCTATCTCGATGGCGATGAAGCCTATCGTCGTTACTTACAACCTTCCTATGCCAAAGCACTCAGTCAAGATCCCTACAGCCTCATCTTGCTCGAATCTTTCTCGTCTCAGACGGATTAACCGAAGAAATCCTCATCTAATATTTGCTCGATTGAGAAAGGGCAAGTAGTTGGATACTCAACTTCTTCTGGAATGCGAACCCCAAACTTAGCTAGCTTACTCTCCTTGATAGCTATTTTACGGGCATCGGGATAAGCTTTTTCGATTGCCTCTAGAAGAAAACTTTTGAGAGATGGGGTATCTGCCAAATTGTCGAGAACTCGCTGACGATGTTCAATAACTGAATCGTACCAACTACCTTTCATCGTATCAGGTACGTCATGCTGCACCTTTAGCTTGAGTAAATGCGCTAACAAGATTTTTAGATTGCTTTTCAGAGTATTTTTTTCTGATTTGCCCAAATCTGCGAGTTCCTCTATTAAGTTTTCAAGATCGAGTGACTCAAATTCGCGGTTTCGTAATTGGCGAATTGTTTGCTCGATCCACAGATAAAAATCTTGCTCGTATAAAGTATTGGACATACTTGGCAGTAACTCTAATTTAGTTGATGACTTGCTGAATTTGTTCGAGTAACTGTTCTTGACTTTGGGCCGGTGCTAGACAAGATAATCCCTGACAGACAATGCCAACAACCTTTTCGGGTAATTCAGGATCTATCCGATAAACAGCCGTGGGGAAATATTGAGGAATGAGTACTTTCAACGGTTCCTCGCTAGTGCGAATCAGAGTGGCATGACGATACCAATCTAAAGCGATAAATAAACTCGGACAAGCTTGAGGAGACTGCTGGAGAACGAGGCTAAAAGCCTGCAACGCTTGTTCTGCTTGGTTAAGATAGAATAGATCTTCAGTTAGTAAGGCTAGACGAACCAGATTGGCGATCGCTACCCCATTCGCTGCCGGAGTCGCATTGTCAACATAACTGCGTTCGCGCACTAACAAATCTTCGCTATTATCTGCCGCATTGTTATAGTACCCTCCCCTCTCAATACTCCAGAAGAACTCATCAAACTCCTGTTGTACCGCGATCGCTTTTTCTAGCCAGAAGGTGTCAGCAGGCGAAGCGGCTTGTAAATCCAAGAGTGCTTTAATAAAAAAGGCATAATCTTCTGACTGTGCCAGTACGGTTGGCTTTCCTTCATAATTGAGGCGATAGAAGCGATCATCCACCCACTGATGTTCCAGAATAAATTGAGTGGCACGAGTTGCTAATTCCCAATAGGAAGAATCGCCAAAAACACCATAAACTCTCGCCAACCCAGAAATCATTAAACTATTCCAAGCGACAATCATTTTCGTGTCGGTTACAGCCGGAATGCGACCTTTCCAGTCACTTGTTTTCGCTTCTTGATTATTTCTTGCTGGCGGAAAAGTCTTTATTTGTGTAGAGTTTGCCCCGTAGCGGCCCGCAAATAGTTTATCGAGGATTGCTTCAAGACTGCCTGACAGTTGACCTCCTTGACGGCGTTGCAGGACATTACTTCCTTGAAAATTCCCTTTTTCCGTAATCGTAAAAGCGGCTTTAAGTTCCTCTAACTCATCTGCTGTTAATATTGTTTCTAGTTCCTCGTAATCCCAAACATAGAACGCGCCTTCTTCAGGTTCTAACTCTTCGGTTGAGGTAAAATTATCTGCATCTTGAGCCGCATAGAAATAGCCTTCTGGTGCCGTCATCTCTCGCATCAGCCAAGCTACCGTCCCCGCGATCGCTCTTTTGAAGGCAGGTTCTTGCATCCCCGCACTCCAGAGATTTGCCAGATACTCTAGAATTTGTCCGTTGTCGTAGAGCATCTTTTCAAAGTGAGGCACTGTCCAGGTGGAGTCTACCGTATAGCGATGAAATCCCCCGCCAACGTGGTCGTAAATCCCTCCTAATGCCAAGTCTTCCCCTCTCTGAAAGGATAATTGCCGTCCGTCGTAGTAAGATTCAAACTGAAAGCGACTTCCCTGAAGTGCCAAGCTAGCGTAGGGAATCATGGGAAAGCTGGGGCAACCAAAATCACTGACGCTGACACTAATGACCCCAGTATTGGTTTCAACTCCTTGGTTGAGCAGTTCTTGGCTGAGTGAGTCCGACTCAGATAAGGGTAAAATCGTTGACTGTTGTAGCGTTTCTAGGATTTCTCGTTTAAAAGAATTGAGTTTTTCTTTTTCTACGTCATAGAAGCGGCGCACCGATTGCAACACTTGCAAAAATCCAGGACGACCATAGCGAGGTTCGAGAGGAAAGTAGGTTCCGCCGTAGAAAGGCACTAGATCTCCAGGGGTGAGGAAAATATTGAGCGGCCAGCCACCTTGGCCCGTCATCATCTGTAGCGCTTGCATATATATGCTATCGATGTCGGGACGTTCTTCTCGATCTACTTTAATCGGTAAGAAATTGGCGTTCATGTATTGTGCGATCGCGCTATCCGAGAAGGCTTCTCCTTCCATCACCGTACACCAGTGGCAGCTAGAATAACCGATCGAAAGGAAAATTGGTTTGTCTTGCGCCTTTGCTGTCAGTAAGGCTTCTTCGCACCAAGACCACCAATCAATAGGATTATCGGCGTGTTTGCGGAGGTAGAGACTTTGAGCAGATGCAAGGCGATTAGGCATGATGGCTAGGAATCAATACTCTCTTTGACAGTGTGATGTACTCCCAACGCCGCGCTACGCGACGGCGTGGGCTTCTCTTGGTTTT
>CAYTUO010000052.1:0-16195 GCA_964441015.1 uncultured Pleurocapsa sp. | reverse complement strand
AAATTTTGGGTTAGTGTAATTACTCCATACTACATTATGAAGTGCGGAAAGTGAGATCTAAGACCAGCTATGTCATTCCCCTCCATGACCTTGCCGTTAGTACGCTCCTCAATTCTAAACAAAGGCGATTCTGATTGACGTTCGGGAAACAAATGCTCTAGAAAATAGTCAAGAGTCGTTTGTTTGAGCCAGCCTTTGAGGACAGCGATCGCACCCAAGCGCAGCTTAACTTTTATTTGCGCTCCAAGCTTCGTTTGCTCGTTCAGAAGTCGATCGATTTGTTCCTCATCCAACAGAGCAGCTTTTTTGAGATAGTAACCTAATGGCTGCTCCCCTTTCTCCTGAACTAGACTTGACCAATGCTCAGAAAAAAAATCAGCCGTTTCTAGCTTAATCCATCCCCTTAAGGCCAGAATTTCCCCAATCCGCAGATTTGGATAATCGGACTGATGCTTGAGTGCTACCTCGATTTGGTTAGCCGAAACCAAGTCGGCTTGTTGCAAAACTACCCCCAAAGGCTGTCGCGAAGCAAGGATTTTTTTGACTTCTTCCCTTGTCCTGTTATCGACTTGATATTGCTGCTGGAGAAGCTTAAGTTCTTCTTCCATTTGCTCGATCTGTTCTAGCCGTCTCTCCAGTTCTTCTTCTCGGCGGTTGAGTTCCTCCAATTGATAGCTCAAAGATTGCTTCCAATGTTCAATTTCTTCTTGCTGGTTCTTGAACTTTTCCCAAATGACTGCCGTATCTTGTAAAAGCTTCACAAGTTGATGCGAGGCTGACTCCAGTTTCCCCTGAATTTGCCAATTTTTGCTGAAGTTAACTGTCACCAAGGCCCCATTCCCAAAATGATGAGCCTCATCGATCCCAATCTTTTTTTCGCCAACTACGGGACTCCAACTTTTGTTACTCGATTGACAAGCGAGAAGTTTAAGTTCTGTCTTGGAGCCACCTAGCAAACCTTCTTTCTTTTTTTTCACCTCTGCAAGATACAGCATAAGCAGGAGTTGTCCTAAAGTAACAAGAACATGAACATTACAGGAGCAATGGCGATCGCTTAACCAGATTCGATCTCGTAGAGCGCTTTTTGCGTTACGGCTAGATCGCCTGCTAAACCAATCCGATGTCGTTCGACAATCCCCAAGACTTGGCGCGGATTATCTCGTTCTACCACAGGCAGCAAGTACAGTCCTCTTGTCTCCATGCGTCCCAAAACCTCAGTGACGGGTTCGTCCTCATGGGCATAAAGAACCTCCGTCGTACAAACCTCTTGAAGCTTTTGATCAGGCTCTGTAGGCGACTGTTTTATACATGAAACAAGCTGGCGTTTAACATCAGCCAAAGAGATAATTCCGACTAACTCTTTCATTTCATTGAGAACTAAAGCCGCATGACACTTATTCTGGCACATAATTTGTCCTGCCTCGAAAAGAGACATCGAAGCCGATAATCCCAAATAAGCGCGATCCATCACTAAAGCAGTGGTTATCTGTTGTAGAAATTCCTGTTCTTCTTGCTTTTCTAGGTTTACTCCCATTTGCTGAAGTTTTAGATCTTCAAGCGACTGACGAGATTTCATGCGCTCGACCATCCAAACGCTAACTCCCACCGCCGCCATCAGAGGAAGAATGATGCGGTAATTTTGCGTCAGTTCAAACAGCAGAATAATCGCCGTAAGGGGAGCTTTTGCACTGCCAGCTAACACGGCTGCCATACCGACCATCGCGTAGGCAGGTGCAGGGGCAATCTCAGCGAGTCCCGGCGGTAATAGGACAGTCAAGACATTGCCGTAAATGTCCCCCAGACAAGCGCCCAAAAACATCGCTGGCGCAAAAATCCCCCCCACTAAGCCACTACCCAAGCAAATTCCTGTTAGCACCAGTTTAAAGAGTAACAGCAGACATAAAAGCAATAACGGATAGGATTCCCCGTGGAGAATGACTTCGATCGTTCCATAGCCAACGCCAAGGACTTGAGAAAATTGTAGGGCAACCAAACCGACACAAGCTCCCCCCAGGATGGGTTGTATGGCCGGAGGAATTTTTCCCAACCAAGCTAAGGCGGGAACCTTCCCTTGAAAGCAAGTCTGAGAAAACTGAATTCCCCGCACGAAAAGGATAGAGACAAGACTAGCCAGAAAGCCCAGTCCCACATAGAGAAGCCACTCCCAGTTACTGGCAACTTGATAGGCAGGTAACTCAAAAGCTGGACGCACCCCTATATAAATGCGGGCAATCACTGCCGAAACAACGGCCGATAAAAGAATCAGACTGGCGGCTGGAGTTGTGAAAGTGGTTCCCAAGACGACTTCTAGGGCAAAAAACACTCCGGCGATCGGCGCATTAAATCCGGCGGCAATACCTGCGGCTGCACCCGCCCCTAGCAGGAGACGATAGCGGTCTTTAGAAACTTGAAAGATCTGCCCAAAAACGATGCCGACGTTAGCACCAATTTCGACGCTAGGCCCTTCTGGGCCCAAAGAAGCGCCCGTTCCTAATGATACTGCTGCTGCTAGCATTTTAATGGCAGGTCGCAGGGGCGAGATCGGCTGCATTCTCGTGTCGCTCAGCAAAGCCGATAATCCCTGTCCTAAAAATTCTGGATACCGCCAGCGCAGCAACCCAACGATAACTCCTCCCAACATGGGAATGCAAGCGACAGTCCAACTACTCCAGATGGAGATGTAGTTGAGGAGTTTTTCAAAGGCTAAGGCTTGAAAGAATGCGATCACAGCATGAAAAATAATCAATCCCAGTCCCGTAATCCCCCCAATCGAGAAGGCAGAAAGCAATACCAGGGCTTCTGGGGAAGGCTGTAGGCGATTGAGAAAACTGGTTAGGCGATCAGATAGAGAAACTGGTTTAAGAGATGGCGCTAGGAGAACCTTGGATTTGGGCAGAACCGTAGTCATCGAAGAAGGGAAGGGGCTTGAAATTGGGATTCTTGCAAAAATTAGAGACTCACCCTAGATTCATAGGCAGTCTCTAATCTGAACGGACTTTTAAGCAGTAACTGGTAACTGTTTTAGCCAGACTGGGAGGAATAACGTTTTTGTTTGAGATAGGCGAAAACAGATTTGTCTCCGATATCTGGAGGAATGGCTTGAATCGCTTTACGAACGACAAAAACAATAAATAAAACTGTCCAAGCGGCTAACAAAACTTCCTCGATCTGTGCGGGTAAAATTCCAGCGAAATGTCCGAGTAACAGCATCGGAACAATGGGAGTGAGGAATTTAGTTTCTAAGCGGTTGAAACAAAACGCTTCTTTAAAATAAATACCCGTTAAAGCAGCAAAACTAAAACCAACGCCTAGTAAATTTATGGGATGGTTGTAAACGGCTAAAGCTAGGGGTTCGCTACTAGAAACAGTTAAGATAGCGGCTGCTGTCGTTCCGATTAGCCAGAAAAGTTGCAGGAGTCGATGTAGTGGAACGAGATAAATATGAATGGTAATCAGACTAATGGCTAAACCGAGAGAAAAAACAGCAAATAAGGGAGTCAGTGCTTGCAAGATGACTGGCGTTGCACCTTGCCAAAGAACCAAAACACTACCAATCGTAAAGCTCACGGCTGCTGTTATTAAGCCCGCACGATAAATTATCACTCCCTGGCGATCGCTATCGGTAATCGTAAATTCGCCAAACTGTCCTTGATAAACTGTTGGTTGAGCTTGGGTTGTCATCGATATTTCCTGAATCCACCTTCACTCATTATCCTCGCGCAAATTCTCCTTTTTTGTCAGCCTATAATTTTAGGTAACGATTTGCTAGCTGAGCTTTGAAAGTTTTCGTCTACGGAACCCTTAAACCTGGAGAATGCAATTATCAATCCTACTGTGCCGATCGCGTCGTAGAGGCGATCGCTGCTTACACTTGGGGCCAACTCTATCACCTACCCCTTGGCTACCCAGCCGTTACATCAGGAAGCCAAAAAGTCAAGGGTTTTTTATTAATCTTTACAGATGAAGAGATTTTAGAAAGTCTCGATCGATTAGAGGATTATCATCCCCAGCGATCGCCCCAAGATAACGAATACGAGCGTCAAAAAATTCCGGTTTATGACCTCTGTGACAAGCCTCTAGGCGAAGCTTGGGGCTACGTGATGGCTCTGGAGAAGGTACAACAATTAGGCGGCGTTCTCGTCCCCTCTGGGTGGTGGATTATCAACAGTGACCAGTAATCAGTAATCAGTAATCAGTTATTTTACTTCTGAGTTGATTTTTGAGATTGTTCGGACGGGAGAATAGCGGCGGCGGGAATTTCGACAATAGGATGATTGAGCGCGATGGTCAATTGTTCGGAATCCTCTTCAATGGGTGCTAGAGGGGTTTCTGCTATTTGAGGAACGGGAGCGTTGTTACCCAGGAAAAGATTAGATAGTGCGCCAACAACAACGGCTGCGATCGCGGCTCCACCCCAGATCAATAGCCGCTTGCTGCGCCGATCGCGATCAATGTGCCCGAAGACTTGTTCCGATAGTTGTACGCTAGAAGGACTGACTGGAGGTACGGGCAGATTATCGAGTTCCTGGTGCAACCTAAGCAGTCGAGTATATAGCTTTTGAGTTTGAGGATCGGTGTCAAGCCATTCTTGAACTTGTTTGCGTTCGGCGGCTGTTACTTCTCCATCGAGATAGGCACTCAACAATTCAAACCGAGTACAGCGATCGTCTAGCTCGGAAGAATCGCAAGCTGGTTTTCTCTCGAAGTTACGCTCTTCAAAACTAGATTCCATCTTGAACCTCTCCTGAGCGAAAATAAGGCAATTCGTTGCGAAGACTAGCTTTCAAGCTAAACAAAGCAATCCTACTCCTCACAAAAATTTAAGCTTGTTTTTTGAAAGTTCCAGCCACTTCTATTCTATATAGTTCTGCAAAACAGATTGAAGTTTAGCCCTCGCTCTGGCTATTCTAGATTTTACGGTTCCCAGAGAGACCCCTGTGATTTCCGCAATTTCTTCATAAGCCATTCCTTCAATTTCTCTGAGAACGATTGTAGTACGGAAAGCTTCCGGTAAATCCGCGATCGCCACTCTGAGTTGATCGTAAAATTCGCGGGTCGTCAAATGATCATCGGGGCTGGGATAATCGGAGACAATATCCCAATCCACTTCGCCATCATCCATTTTGCGAGGAGCGTCCAAAGACAAAGGATTATTCACCCGCTTGCGTTTGCGTAGTTCATCGTAAAACAAATTCGTCGCAATCCGACTCAACCAACCGCGAAACTTGATTGGCTCGTTCAGGCGTTTGATATTGCGGTAAACCCGAATCCAAACCTCCTGTGCCAAATCCGCTCGATCTTGCCAGTCAGGAGCCAGATGATAGAGAATCTTATCTACGTGAGACTGATACCGGCGCAAAAGCTCGGCAAACGCTGTGCGATCGGGCTTAAATCCTTCCTGACAGCGCAAAATTAAATCATAGTTAGAAAGTTTGTCGGGAGACACACAATTTAGCGGTGTTTTTCTCTCAACGCTAGACCAAGATGCAGAGATCGCTTGATTCATGTAATTTCCTCAAAGCAGGGCTACTCCTCATTTAGCCATAGACTACTCGGTTTGACCAAAAGTTCCCAAAAAAAATTAGAATCTGCGATCTTTTTGCTTTAGCCATCAGCGAGGAGGCTGATAGCTACTAGCTAATAGCTAAGCTTTTTCGGTAAGATCCTGTTCGTAGGTCGGCGCATAGGATTTGAGTAAAGTATTCATTTCGTTGAGAATATCGTCGCGAGTCTTTTTTCCAAAAGCATTGCGTCCTGGGAAAAATTCTGGTCGATCTAGATAACGATTAATCGCTTCTTGAACTTGCTGAAAGATTATGTCTTGGAGTTCTTCTTGCGCTCTCTGACGCTGGTAATCTGCGCCTTCTTCCGTGGTGGCATAAAGAGGAGGTAAGCGATTTAAAGCGTAGGCAGCAACATCGCCGACATCGAGGGACTTATCGTTGTTACTGTCAACTTCTGCAAGTCTTCTGATGACCTCGCTGATGACCAACTCTTCCATCACGTTAATAAACTGTTTGCGAGGCATGGCCACGACTTCGCCTGTCAAGAGCGCACCCATGAGGCGATCGAGAGCCATATACTCTTCAATGGAAAGTTCGGAGGAAGTATCGCAAATGCGCCCTACTTCCGCTTCCATAGTTGGCGTAAGATAGCCATCTCTTAAAGCTTGTTCGACGATTTTTTGAATACTCATAACGTTCTTCTCTAGGGTGTTGACTGTGAACTAAAACCGAGCATATTTAGCATTCCCTTTAGGGACAAAAAAGTAACACTCATGCTTTAGGCTTAAGATAGACGAGGGCTTGTCGCCAAACGAGAGTTTGTTGTTCGTTTCGGTCGAGCAAACAGATACAATTGGCATCTTGCCAGAGGATTTTACCGACCAAAAGCTCGTCAGTTATTAATTTCATCTCTATTTCCTGTTTATCTTTGATAAAGCTTTGAACTTGACGTACACTAGGCAAACCCGTGTCGAATTCAGACATAATACAAAAACTTAATTGTCATACTTAATTCAAAATATCGATCATGGTCATTGAGTTTACCAAATATCACGGACTTGGCAACGATTTTATTTTGCTCGATAATCGCCACAGTTCTCAACCCCTTGTCTCACCAGAGATAGCCGTCCAGATGTGCGATCGCCATTTTGGGATCGGTGCGGATGGGGTTATCTTGGCTCTCCCCGGACAAGATGGCACGGATTACACGATGCGGATTTTTAACTCTGACGGTTCGGAACCGGAAATGTGCGGGAATGGCATTCGCTGTTTGGCGCAGTTTATTGCCGATTTGGAAGGAAAAGAAACCGTCGGGAAATCTTACCGGATTCAGACTTTAGCGGGAGTCATGACCCCTCGCCTGGAAGGGAACGAGCAAGTAACAGTTGATATGGGAATGCCTCAGTTGATGGCGGCGCAGATTCCGACGACGTTGGGCAAGTCCGAGGAAAAAGTCATCGAACAACCTTTAGAAGTCGCGGGAAAATCTTGGTTGGTAACCTGTGTCAGTATGGGGAACCCTCATTGCATTACCTTTGTCGAGAATGCAGACGCGATCGCACTTTTATCCATCGGGCCGCAATTTGAACATCATCCCGTCTTTCCCCAAAGGACGAATACAGAATTCATTCAAGTTGTTCGACCTGATTATCTAAAAATGCGCGTTTGGGAGCGAGGCGCAGGCGCTACTCTAGCTTGCGGGACGGGGGCTTGTGCTTCTGTCGTAGCTGGCGTATTGACTGGAAAGTGCGATCGCCTTTGTACCGTGGAACTTCCTGGCGGTTGTCTCAAAATTCATTGGTCAGAAATTGATGGACGAGTTTATATGACCGGGCCAGCAAAGCGGGTATTCGCCGGAGATTATTTCCAGTCTGCTTAAATCAATGTTTTTTGTCTCACGCAAAGGCGATCCCTTCTACCGAAATGATGAATCGACAAGAACAGATTGCCTCCTTAGCATCGTCGATCGCCAATCCCTTCGATCTCGCTATTATTGGCGGTGGTGCAACCGGACTGGGAGCCGCGCTGGAAGGGGCTACGCGGGGATATCGGGTGGCATTAGTAGAGGCACATGATTTTGCTAAAGGGACTTCTTCCCGTTCTACTAAGTTGGTTCACGGTGGGGTGCGATATCTCGCTCAAGGAAATATTTCTTTGGTACGCGAAGCGCTTTTGGAACGCGGACGTTTATTCCATAATGCGCCTCATCTCGTGCGTCGGTTAGCGTTGGTCGTACCGGCTTACCACTGGTGGGCACAACCCTATTACAGTTTAGGACTGAAAGTTTATGACTGGCTGGCAGGTCGTCTGAATATTGGTAGCAGTCAACCTCTCTCGCGCGACGAGACGTTAAAGCGAGTTTCTACGCTCAATCCCAAGGGACTTCGGGGTAGCGTGGTTTATCATGACGGACAATTCGATGATGCACGACTGGCTGTAACGTTGGCACAAACCTTGGTAGACTATGGAGGCGCGATCGCGAATTACAGCCCCGTAATGCGACTTCTGCATCAAAACGATCGCCTTATCGGGATAGTCGTCCAGGATTTAGAGTCGGGACAAGAGATCGCCATTCACGCCAAAGCTGTTATCAATGCGACGGGAGTGTTTGTCGATAGCATTCGATGCATGGATTTGCCAGATTGTCAAGCAATTGTTTCTCCGTCTCAGGGCATTCATCTGGTTTTGCCTGAATCGTTTTTACCTGATGAGAGTGCGATCGTAGTGCCGAAAACCGACGACGGGCGGATATTGTTCCTAGTGCCCTGGCAGGGAAAAGTTATCCTTGGTACTACAGATACGCCAGTTCCCCAAGCCGAAATCGAACCTAAACCTTTAGAAGAAGAAATTCAATTTTTACTAGAACACGCTGCCCGCTATCTTAAGTACGCGCCCGTTCGAGCCGATGTGCTTTCTGTGTATGTGGGTTTGCGACCTTTAATTAGACGCGAGGGAGTGACTAAAACTGCCGCACTGTCTAGAGAGCATACCATTCTGACTTCAAAAACTGGTCTAATTACCATTGTCGGCGGTAAATGGACGACCTATCGAAAGATGGGCGAAGACGTGGTGAATCGTGCTGCTACAGTTGCTGGACTAGAACCGCGTCCCTCCGTAACCGCAGAGATGCTGCTACATGGTGCTACCTCAACAACAAATAACGATCCCCTCGCCTGCTATGGAACGGATGCAGCGAAAATTCGCGCCCTAGCAGAAGCCGATGCAACCCTTGCCCAGCCCATTCACGCTAGACTGCCCTACATCCAAGCGCAAGTTATTTGGGCAGTACAACAGGAGATGGCACGAACCCTTGAAGATGTTCTCTCCCGTCGGACTCGCGCCCTTGTTCTGGATGCTCAAGCTGCCCTAGAATCCGCTCCTAGTGTGGTGCGACTTATGGGGCAAGTGTTAGGGCGAGATCTCGCTTGGGAGCAACAGCAACTACAGTTATTTCGCGATCGCGTCTGTGCCAGTCTTCTTCCGTAATGATATTTACCAAAAGAACAGATGCCGCATTTTTACAAAAGACAGATCCGCAAAGAAGATGGTCGTCAGCTATTGCTATATGGAAGACAGGCGCATACGCTGCCGTGGCAAACCACCTCGCAACTGTTAATGACGTTATCCCACCCACATCTGAGATGGCATCCGTTGCGGCAAGAATGGGTTTGCTACGCTGCCCATCGACAAGATCGTACCTTCAAACCTCCAGCCGAATACTGTCCGTTTTGCCCCACTCACAACGATAAATTTCCGACTGAAATTCCCTTTAGCGATTTTGAAGTGGCTGTGTTTGACAATCGCTTTCCCGCCTTTAACCTGCAAGCTCAACAGCCGCCCCAATTGCCTATTCCCAGTCAAAGCGCGATCGGACACTGCGAGATCGTCGTGTATAGTGCCGAACACTATCAATCTCTTGGCTCGCTGTCACCAGAACGCCTAGAATTGATTGTTCGGGTTTGGGCGGATCGCTACCAGGAGTTACTTGCCCAAGAATCAATCCAATTCGTCATGCCGTTTGAAAATCGAGGCGAAGAAGTGGGCGTGACGTTGCATCATCCGCACGGGCAAATTTACGCCTTTTCTTACCTACCGCCCGTCATTGAAAAAATGCGAAGTGCGTTTCGCGAACAGCCGATTCTGCAAGCACTGCGACGTAATATTAGCGATCGCTACGATATTTTTAGCGATGAGGAAGTAGTAGCATTTGTCCCACCGTTTCAGCGCCATCCTTATGAAGTGTGGTTGACTACGCATCGGTTTCATCCCGGACTCTGGACTTTCTCGGATTCGGAGGTGCGATCGCTTGCCAGCGCCTTGGGAAGAATCGTTCGCTTGTACGATCGCGTCTTTGATCGACCCTTTCCCTACATTATGTTGCTTTACGCCGCTCCTAAAGGAGAAGAAGCTTATTTTCAATTTCATATTCAGTTTCTGCCCTTCCTACGCTCTGCTGATAAACTCAAATACATAGCAGGTTGCGAAATCGGAGCAGGAACTTTCTTAGTTGACATGGTACCGGAAGAAACCGTCAAAATTCTTCGCTACTATTGCCGATGAATGCCTTTGAAACCCTTTTTCAGATGCCCGAACAAGCAACGGACTCGGCTCCCGGTCGCGTCAATCTAATGGGCGAACACACCGATTACAATCAGGGCTTTGTTTTACCAACCATTCTGCCCGATCGCACCACCGTTCGACTGGCGATCGCGACTGACAATGACGAACAACTAGATGCTTTTAGTGCCCATTATCAGGAACGAATTCGGTGCAGTTTTGCCGCTCAGTTCACAGGTCATTGGATAAACTACATTCTGGCTTGTATTCAACAGTTGTGCAAACGCGGGATTACTGTCCCTAACCTTAAACTTTTCGTGGAAAGTACGGTTCCCATCGGTGCGGGTGTAGCTAGTTCCGCAGCTTTAGAAGTGGCGGTTTTAAAAGCCATGCGAACCCTACTGAAACTAAATTTGACGGAGCTTGAGATCGCCGCGATCGCACAGAAAGCTGAAAGTGAAGGCGTAGGAATGCCCTGCGGTATTATGGATCAGATGGTTGCCTCTCTCGGTCAGCCCCATCAGGCGTTTTTTCTCGATACTCAAGATTTATCCTTCGAGCAGATTCCTCTGCCAGCCAACTATCGGTTTGCCGTCGTCCACAGTGGCAAAACTCATGCCTTGGTTGAGGGCAGCTATAAGCAACGGCGACAAGAATGCGAGAGGACTGCTGCGTTGCTAAATGTCTCCAGCCTGCGGGAGATTGATTTCTCAAGGCTCGAAAGCTCGAAGCACTTGCCGGAAACCTTATGGAAGCGAGCCAAGCACGTAGTAACGGAAAACCAGCGCGTGTTAGATAGCGTTGCAGCTTTACGGGCAAACCGGATCGCCGATTTTGGCAAGCTTATGAATGCCAGCCATCTCTCCCAAAAAGAGGATTTTGAAGTGACAATCCCAGAAACGGATGCACTCTGGGAAGTTGCCCTCAAGTACGGAGCAATTGGGGCACGTCAAACTGGGGGCGGTTTTGGCGGCGCGATCGTTGCTCTGATTCCCGATGGTACGGTTCAAAATTGGTGGGATTGTGTCTCTAAAGCCTGTGTTAACGCAAGTTTAATTTGCGTCATTTGAAAGGGAGAGAAAAAAATGGGGTTTCCAAAAGATTTTGTCTGGGGAGCGGCAACAGCCAGCTATCAAATTGAAGGAGCAGCCCTTGAAGATGGCAAGGGACTTTCAGTTTGGGACACGATCTGCCGTCAACCGGGCAAAATTTGGTCGGGCGATACGGGAGAAGTAGCCTGCGACCACTACCACCGCTACGAACAGGACGTGCAACTGATGGGAGAAATTGGGCTGCAAGCCTACCGTTTCTCCATTTCTTGGCCGCGAGTCATTCCAGATGGCATAGGCAAAGTCAATGAAAAAGGTCTGTCCTTCTATGACAGGCTGGTGGATTGCTTGCTAGAGTCGGGCATTCAACCTTGGGTGACGCTGTTCCATTGGGATTATCCCTACACGCTTTATTGCCGAGGCGGATGGCTCAACCCGGAAAGTCCTGACTGGTTTGCCGAGTATGTCAGTATTGTTGTCGATAAACTAGGCGATCGCGTCTCTGGCTGGATGACCCTCAACGAACCTCAAGTTTTCATCGGATTGGGGCATCAATCGGGGGAACACGCTCCCGGTCTCAAACTAGGCTTTAGTGACATTCTCACGATCGCCCATCACGTACTGCTCGCCCACGGTAAAGCGGTTCAGGCGATACGCGATCGCGCCAAAGTTCAGCCGACGGTTGGTGCTGCTTTAGTCGGAGTAGTTAAAATTCCGGCGACGGATACTTCTGAAGATATTGAAGCCGCACGCTCCTGTATGTTCTCCGTGACCGAGAAAAACTGCTGGAACAATACTTGGTTTGCCGATCCCATGCTACGCGGCGAGTATCCCTCCGACGGCGTGAAATTATTTCACAATGAAATGCCCAAGATTGAGAACGGCGATTTAGAGACAATTTGCCAGCCGCTCGATTTCTTCGGGGTCAATATTTATCACGGTCAGATTATCTGCTCCAGTGCCCAAGGACAGGCGATCGCGGTTCCAAGTCCCAACGGCCCCCCTCTAACGACAATGGACTGGCAGGTGACTCCAGAAGCCCTCTACTGGGGGCCGCGATTTCTCTACGATCGCTACCAACTCCCCATCATCGTTACAGAGAATGGCATGGCTAACTGTGACTGGATTCATGTCGATAGCAAAGTCCACGATCCCCAGCGCATTGACTTCCTGACGCGATATTTGCTGGCGTATCAGAAAGCGATCGATGACGGCATCAAAGCTAGGGGATACTTTCACTGGACATTGATGGACAACTTTGAGTGGGCTTACGGTTACAAACAACGGTTCGGACTGGTATACGTTGACTACACCACACAACAGAGAACTCTTAAGGACTCTGCTTACTGGTACAAAAACGTAATTTCATCTAATGGCGTGTCGGTGTTTTCTACTGATTCCTGATACTAGTCCCTGGTTCCGCAAACATTGAGATATGATTTTCAATGACCTTGCCTGAGATTATTGCTAATGGATACGACATCACTTAATTTTTCTAATTATGCTCAATGGTCGGGAATTTTGGCCATCGTGCTTCTTCTCCTAACGATTTTGGGGTTCGTCCTGGGATGGGGCATCCGTTTTCGTCTAGTAGGAGTCACGAGTTTTATGGGGGTTTTGACGGCGGGATTATTTGCCCTGGGACTGGGATTGTTTAGCCGCACAGTGATTCCTGGTGCCGTTCGCTTTTCCCTGGTGTACGATAATGGGGCAACGCAAGCAGTGATATCGGTGCCGCCTAAAATTACTGAATCAGAATTAGAGGCTACGCTGCGTCAAGCTGCCAATGATTTATTTTCCTACGGCAGAAATAGTATCGGCGGCGAAGAGCAATTAACGATTCGGGCACGAACTCTGTTGCATCCAAAACCTGGGGTTTCTGCGCCTCTTTACTTGGGCCAAGCTAAGCGATCGCTCGCAAGTCGAAACGATGACCAAATGAAAATCGAAATCTTCTCTAAAAATTTGGCTAAATTGCCAAAGAACGATAAAGGATAACATAGAAAAAAATGCATTCATGATGAAATAGGTCGTCACCCAATTGTCTAGTCGCGCTACAACACAATTAACTCCTCTGTTAGTTGCCCCTACCCAAGTCCTGCGGGGCGAAAACTCTCTTCTCGGTGCCACAGAAGCGATCGCCCGTCTGGGCAAGCGTCCCTTAGTCGTTGGCGGAAAGCAGACGCTAACCGTCACGCAGCCCCACCTACAATCTCTCTTTAAGCAATACAAAGCGATCGCCTCCCAGGCCACCTACAGCCCAGACTGTTCGGAAACCTCTTTAGCCTCTCTCAGAGAAGCCGTTAAAGAACATCAAGCCGATTTAATTATTGGTGTTGGCGGCGGGAAAGCCCTAGATACAGCTAAATTACTGGCACATCAATGTCAGTTATCGATAGTGACTATTCCAACCTCTGGGGCAACTTGTGCCGCTTGGACGGCGCTGTCTAATATTTATTCCAATGAAGGTGCATTTCAATATGATGTCGCGTTAAATCGCTGTCCAGATTTACTCATTCTGGATTATGAGTTGATTAAAACTGCCCCAAAAAAAACGCTAGTGGCGGGCATTGGCGATGCGATCGCGAAGTGGTATGAAGCCTCTGTTAGCAGTGGTGCATCAACCGCCACCTTAACCATTGCTGCGGTACAACAGGCAAGAATTTTACGAGATATTCTCTTTCAAAAGTCATCGGCTGCTTTGGAAACCCCAGGCGGCCAAGAGTGGCGAGAAGTCGTCGATGCAACTGTCTTACTAGCAGGCGTTATTGGCGGATTAGGCGGGGCAAATTGTCGTACCGTTGCTGCCCATGCTGTTCACAATGGCTTAACCCATATTCCAGCGGCCCACGACGCTTTACATGGAGAAAAAGTCGCCTACGGGATTTTGGTACAACTGCGGCTAGAAGAAATGATACAGGGCAATCAACTTGCCGTTTCTACACGACAGCAATTGTTGAAATTTTATGACGCGATCAGTCTGCCCAAAACGTTAGAAGATTTGGGACTCAAGAACATTACTTTAGCTCAATTGCGTCAGGCAGCAGAAGTTTCTTGTCGTCCAAATTCTGACATTCACCGCCTACCTTTTCCCGTTTTACCAGAACAGTTAATGGCGGCAATGGTGTCTACAGCCTATGAATGCTGTGAAGTTTCTAGTTTGCTGGCAGAAGGAATTTTGTAAATGGCTTGGCGAAAAATTCTAGTTTGAAGGCAGAAGTGACTGTAAATCGCCTCTGGAGCGCAATTTTTGCTAAGCTAATGTAAAGTTTGATTAAAGGAATAAAAAGTTATGTATCTATTGATGGAAACTGCTGCGGCTGGAGGCCAATTTCCCGTGTACTTCGTTGCTGTTTATGTCGTTGGTTTTATTGCTGCCGTCACCATCGGTTCAATCGCCTGGTATAACTCCAAGCGTCCTGCGGGTTGGGAAGATGCAAAGCGTCCCGATTTTATGCCAGAACTGAAGACAGAGGCAAAGACAGATGGAGAGCAAAAAAACTCCTAAGCTTAATACTCCATCGCGCCCCTTAATCAAATCTAACATTGTCAAGTTAACTTTAATGAAACTGCCAGATAGAATTTGCTTAGCCTTAGCCGTTGGAGTAGCCAAAACCGTCACTGCGATCATTCGTCGGTTGGGTTTGGGGGCAGCAAGCGTCCTTCCAGGAGAAATTGCCCGTCGCCTTCATCCTGGGTTACTCTCGCTGTTGTGCGAACAGCTTAGACGGGGCGTAATTCTTGTCGTTGGTACTAATGGGAAAACCACAACCTCGCTGCTGTTGCGAACAATTTTGGAAAGCCAAGGCTGGAAAGTCGCCCATAACGTGACAGGTGCGAACTTACTCAACGGATTAATTACCGCCCTGTTAGGCAATACCAATCTCATCGGTCGATTGAAAGTCGATTATGCCATTTTAGAAGTCGATGAAAATGTCCTACCTCTGGTGCTGAGAGAATGCAAGCCTCGCTTTATTTTGGCTTTAAATCTATTTCGCGATCAACTCGATCGCTACGGGGAAGTCGATACCATTAGCCGACGCTGGCAAGCCGCAATTTCTCCGCTGCCCCAAAATACAGTTGTCGTCCTCAATGCAGACGATCCTACCCTCTCCCATCTAGGACAGCAGTTGCCCCAACGAGTGCTATATTTTGGCTTGAGCGAACCTTCTCTTTATCTCGATGCAATTCCCCATGCGGTAGACTCGATTTACTGTCCTAGTTGCGGACATCCTCTAGAGTATCGAGGCGTTTATCTGTCTCATTTAGGCGATTATCGCTGTCCTAGCTGCGGCTTTAACAAGAGTCAACCCGCCTTCAATAGTCAGGAATGGCCTCAAATTCTCATTGGCGTTTATAACAAATACAATACGCTAGCGGCTGGCTTAATTGCTCAAGAAATTGGGATCGATACGAATGATATTTTTAATACGATTAAAAACTTTAAAGCCGCTTTTGGGAGGGCTGAAGAATTAACAGTTCAAGGAAAGCACGTAAGAATTTTATTATCTAAAAATCCTGTCGGGATGAATGAAACCATTCGGACAGTTAATGAGATAAAAAGTAAGAGAAAATCTTCTACGACCTTATTAGTTTTGAATGACCGAATTCCTGATGGGACGGATGTTTCCTGGATTTGGGACGTAGATACAGAAAAGCTCGTAGCGGCAGGAGGAACGTTAATTGTGAGTGGCGATCGCGTTTACGATCTGGCACTGCGCTTGCAATACAGTCGAGAACAGATCGATGAAACTGATAACAAGTTTCAGTTAATCGTCAGAGAAAATTTAGAAGACGCGATCGCTACTGCCCTAGAACGCACCCCACCCGATGAAACCCTTCATATTCTTCCTACTTATTCCGCCATGCTCGAAGTTAGGCAAGTACTTACAGGACGCAAGATTTTATAACAGTCAACAAGGAATTAGATTTTTGCTTTTGTATTTCAAATTTTTCATTGCTTTCAGGCATTTGAATTTTACGATAGGGGCAATCTCATCTGTACAATCTAAATTCCATAACTAAAAATTAGAAAACTATCGGGATCTTTACTTTTTGTTTTTAAATTGGAGTGAACAGTCTAGA
>CAYTUO010000051.1:0-16401 GCA_964441015.1 uncultured Pleurocapsa sp. | reverse complement strand
TGCAACGTCTGTACAGGAGTTCAGGAATAAATATTCTTCCTTGTCTCCCCTCTCTTCCCACACTTCCCACACTTCCCACACTCCCCAATCACCAATCACCAATCACCTTCTCACCAATCACCAATCACCAATCACCAGTCCCCTCTGCCTTCTCTAACGAACTTCGAGCAATTCTACGTCAAAAATTAGTGTTGCGTTAGGGGGAATCACGCCGCCAGCACCACGAGAACCGTATCCTAACTCTGGGGGAATAATGAGGGTACGACGGCCGCCCACTTTCATAGTGCCTACCCCTTCATCCCAACCAGCTATAACTTGTCCGACACCTATTTTGAAGGAAAAGGGATGATCGCGATCGCGAGAACTATCAAATTTTTTGCCGTCTACTAGCGTTCCGGTGTAATGAACGGTAACCGTCTGTCCTTTAGTCGGTGTCGCGCCATCTCCCTCTTGGATGTCAATATATTTGAGTCCAGAAGAAGTCGTGACAGCGTTTTCTAAATCCATTTTTAAATTTTCCTTTTCTGAGTTAATATCCAGCGCCATAAGTGAATTGCTGGAAGTTTTCGCGGTAACTGCGGGTTGCTCCTTTTTGAGTTCGGATGCGATCGCTTCTTGTTGACCACTGTTATTGAACACCACAGAGACGATCAGCAGCAACCCACAAACAGCAATAATGCCAAAACTAATGAAAATTTCCCTCATTTAAACGTCCTCTCGATCACTTCACCTCATTAACGCCAGAGCTTGTTCTCTAAATCGCGTACCTGACGTTCTAGTCTATCAATTCGTCCGCGCAATTCATCCATTTCCGACTGACGCGGTACGCCTAAATCTTGTAACATATTACGCAAGTTGCGTTCTAGATTTTTTTCAAAGCTGCCTTGTTCGGATTTGACTCGATCGATGAGATCGTCAACAAAATCTTTAGCGCGATCGGGGTCGATTTTGCCATCTTTGACCCATTGTTCGCTAGCTTCTTTGAGTTTTTCAGTGACTAGAGAAGTTGTCCCCAGACCGACCATAAATAGCTGTTTAATCCAGTCGCTGCCATCCATATCAATCGATAAACTCCTAAACTATTTCCATTCCATCCTAGTTCCAGCATAGCGGGACAAGAGAAAAATGCTCGATCTTTGGCGATCGCCGAGCGGGAGGTAGTCTTGAAAAAGAAAGAATTATTAAGCTAAGCCAGCAAATCGTTAAAAGAGAAACAAAATTTGTTGTAGTAGTTCGGGCATCTTGTCCGCTCAAAAGACTATGAAGCCAATTCGCACCTTTAACGTTTCTCCCTCGTTACCGCCGAAACTAGAACCCCTCCGAAAACTTGCCTATAACCTTTATTGGGATTGGAACATAGAAATTAAATCTCTCTTTCGACGGCTAGACCGAGATTTGTGGAAATCTAGCCATCATAACCCCGTTCTCATGCTAGGAGCGATCGCGCAAGAACGACTCGCTGAAGTGGCTGAAGACGAAGGATTCCTCGCCCACATGGAACGAGCCGTCAGTCAACTAGACAACTATCTCGACAGTCGAACTTGGTATCGCAAAAATCGGGGTCAAGTATCACAACAAGAGTGCTACGCCTATTTCTGTGCCGAATACGGTTTAACCCACTGTTTACCCATTTATTCGGGTGGTTTGGGAGTTCTAGCGGGCGATCATTTAAAATCTGCTAGCGATCTGGGTTTACCGCTAGTGGCTGTTGGTTTGCTTTATCAAGAAGGCTATTTCGCCCAATATCTCAATGCCGATGGTTGGCAACAGGAACGCTATCCGATTAATGACTTCTATAATATGCCCCTCCATCTAGAGCGCCAACCGGACGGTTCAGAGCTAATTATCTCGGTAGACTATCCAAATCGCACGGTTTACGCGCGAGTCTGGCGCTTGCAGGTGGGAAAGGTTCCTCTGTATCTCTTAGATACCAATATTGCCGCTAATGAAAGCCCCTACGACCACGACATCACTGACGAACTCTATGGGGGAGATCTCGATATGCGGATTCACCAGGAAATGATGTTGGGAATCGGTGGGGTACGAATGTTGGACGCTTTGGGATATAAACCCACTGTCTATCATCTCAATGAGGGGCATAGCGCCTTTCTAATTTTAGAGCGCATTGGCAAGCTGATTCAGGAGGAGGGGTTGAGCTTTGCCGAAGCCAAACAAGTCGCTCAATCGACTCAGGTTTTCACAACTCATACTCCGGTTTCTGCTGGGTTCGATTTGTTTTCTCCAGACCAAGCCATGCACTATGTGGGTCGCTATGCCGAGATTTTTGGCTTGTCGCGGGAGGAGTTTTTGGCCTTGGGGCGAGAAAATCCAGAAGATTTTTCTTGTCCTTTCAGCATGGCCACCCTAGCCCTCAAGCATAGTAGCTCGATCAATGGCGTTAGTCGCCTGCACGGACAAGTATCGCGGCTAATGTTTGGCGGGTTGTGGAAAGGGCTTCCCCTAGAAGAGGTGCCGATTACCTCGATTACCAATGGGGTTCATGCCCGCAGCGTGGTAGCCGCTTCAACCCAGGAACTCTACGATCGCTATCTCGGTCTCAGTTGGGATCGCAAAGAGGCAGACGATCCCGTGTGGGCAAGGGTCAAGTCGATTCCCGACGAAGAGTTGTGGCGCAATCATGAGTTTTTACGAGCCGAGTTAATTGTCTTTATTCGCGAAAAACTGGTCAAGCACTTGCAGGCAAGGGGAGCTATCCAAGCAGAAATCGAACGCGCAGCAGAAGTTCTCAATCCTAATATACTCACGATTGGATTTGCCCGTCGTTTTGCAACTTACAAACGAGCCAACTTATTTCTCTACGATCTAGAGCGGATTAAGACCATTATCGCGGGTAACAAAGAGCGTCAGGTGCAGTTTGCGATCGCCGGAAAAGCCCATCCCAAAGATCTGCCCGGAAAGGAACTGCTGCGTCAGATCGTCCATAGGATTAGAGAAGAAGGGTTGAGCGATCGGGTTGTCTTTATCCCTAACTACAACATTCATATGGCACGGATGATGGTAGCTGGTTGCGATGTTTGGCTCAATACGCCTCGCCGTCCCAGGGAAGCTTCGGGTACGTCGGGAATGAAAGCGGCCATGAATGGCTTGCTCAATTTAAGCACGTTGGATGGGTGGTGGGATGAAGCCGATTATACCCACTCAGGTTGGGCGATCGGTCACGGAGAAACTTACGAAGATCTAGAATACGAAGACAAAGTAGAAGCCAATGCTTTATACAACTTATTAGAAAAAGAGATCGTGCCGTTATTCTATGAGCGCGACGAACAAGGAATTCCCCGTGGCTGGATCGAGAAGATGAAAAATGCCATTCGCTTAAACTGTCCTCGCTTCAATACGGCGCGAATGGTGCGAGAATATGCGCTGCGAGCTTATTTTCCCACCAGCGATCGCTATTTTGTCATGACGCAGGACAATTATGCTTCAGCCAAAGAACTCGCTCGTTGGAAACATTATCTTTTTGAACATTGGTACAGAATCGCGATCGAATCGATTGATATTTCCAGCGATACAGAAATTCAGGTCGAACGACCTGTCGGCGTAAAAACCCAAATTAACCTCGCTGGACTCAAGCCAGAAGATGTTCAAATAGAACTTTACTATGGGGCCGTCGATGAAAAAGGCGAAATTGTCAATGGCTTGTCGGTTCCAATGGACTATCAAGGTGACGATGGAGGGGGGTATAGCCTATATACGGGTGAAATCTCCTACCGTTCAAGCGGATTACAGGGGCTATCTCTGCGAGTTCTGCCAAAACACGAAAACCTCTTCAGCGTTCACGAACCAGGATTAATTCTCTGGGCGTTAAGGTGACTGAGAAAAGATAAGAATTTTTCAGCTTTTCTGCCAATTGAACCTTTAATTGCTTTAAAAATTGCAAAATTATGCAAAATGAAGCTGTAAATTTTTGACCACAATAAATTAAGGACTTCTACCGTGACCGCAGCAACAGAGATTCGCCGTGGCACTCTCGTTGACAACCGCTATCGAGTTCAAAGAATTCTCGGACAGGGGGGGTTTGGACGGACTTATCTGGTTTGTGACCAAAGACGCTTTGATGAATTTTGCGTCCTCAAGGAATTTGTTCCCCATACAACCGCCGAATCCCTCGTACAAAGAGCGAGAGACCTCTTTGAGCGAGAAGCAAAAGTTTTATACGAACTAGACCATCCTCAAATTCCTAAATTCTTGGCTTGGCTTGAAGAGAACGGACGACTGTTTTTAGTTCAGGAATATGTCGATGGGAAAACTTACTCACAACTGCTGCGCGATCGCCTTGTCTTTGGAAAACCTTTTTCTGAAGCTGAGGTGATTCAATGGCTTGCAGACATACTGCCCGTTTTAGACTATCTCCACAGTTGCCATATTATCCATCGCGATATTTCCCCAGATAACATCATGCTTCCTAGCCAAGGCGACAAGCCGATGCTCATCGATCTAGGCGTGGTCAAGCAGGTGATGAGCGAGGTACGAAGCGGCAGCCTCAGAAGTACGACCAATACGGGATATGCTTTATTAGTCGGCAAAGTTGGCTATTCTCCCCCAGAACAAATCGACAAGGGACAATGCTACCCCAGCAGCGATCTCTACGCTTTAGCCGTTTCTGCCTTAGTCCTTCTAAACGGCAAACACCCCAAAGAGCAAATCGGCTCGAATCTATGGATAGATCCAGAAATTGCCATCAGCGATCGCTTGGCTCAAATTCTTGGCAAAATGTTAGCAGACACGCCAAGAGAACGCTATCAATCTGCTAAAGACGTTTTAGACGAACTGCAAGCCCTTCTGCCGGCTTTGCCCTCAACTTCTGTAGAGACTCCTAGCATTCAATCGCTTTCACTGATTCCAGCAGCACCAGAGAATGAATTCGTAGCGCCAACGCTCATGCAAACCAAAACAGAAATCCAAAATCAACCGGAAGCAGAGCCAGGAAGGAATACCCAGAAAGGACTATTTTTATCGCTTCAGGCGATGGCGATCGGGATTTTCACTTCTATGTTCCTGTTCGGCGGACTGTCCCTTAGTCTTCTCTCTCCCTATATAACAGTTGTTTGTAAAACTCTCGATAATTGTGCCAGAGATCGAGAATTTCAAGAAATTTACTCTCAAGAAGTCGAAGAAGGCAAAAAAGCTCTTTTAAAAGTCGAAGAAGCTCAAAGCTTGGAAGAGTTGCAAAACACGCGAGAACGCTTGAATATTGCCATTATTCGCTTGAGTACTATTCCTAGAGATGTCAGCGTTTACCCAGAAGCCAGAAAAGTCTTGAGAGAATATCAAGGTTATCTCCATCAAATTCAAATTAAATTAACTCAAGAAGATCGCGTCGAGAAACAACTGGCAACCATTGACCAATTAAGCGGTGAAGCCACACAACGAAGCGATACGGCTAACACCCTCCCTCAGTATCAGAAAGCCAAAGCGGAATGGCAAAAAGTACAGCAACGACTGCAATCGATTCCGAGTGATGCTTTTGTCAAAGACAAGGTGCAATTACAACTTGCCGAAGCTAACAATAAAATTAGAGCTATTCAAGCCGAGATCGAACAGCGTTCTGTCCAAACCGAACAGAAAATTGAAAAAGTCGCCCAGCAAGCTAGGGAACAGCGTCTAGCACTTCTTCAATCTCGCGAACAACCTACTTCCCCTTCTTTAGAACAGAATAGCCCTGGGGTAGCTTCTGTAACGCGATCGCCAACGCCATCTAATGTTAATTCTCCCGTCAAACCCGCTACTAATAATAGAACGGCTCAAACTTCTCATCCCACCCCTGCCACTGAAAAGCAGCAGACAGCGATTCCTGTCAATCCCTCTCCCACTCAACCGACAAACAATCGAGTACCCCCTGAAGAGAAACAAGCGACCATCCTACGAATTAACGCTTATGTCGAAAGCGATCGCGATATTTCTATCCGTCATGCCAACGAGCTTGCTTATGGTTTGGCAATAGCTGGACAAAAAGGACAAATTAATTACGGTACGAGGATGTATCGTAAGGTTCAGAATACAATTCGCTGGCTCCGTCGCGGCAAAAGTGTAGAAGAAGCGACTACTTTATCCAAAGTTCCACCATCCATTGTCCAACAGCTAATCGCCTGGGGCCAAACTCGTCCTTCACTCAGAAAAAGTGAGTCAGGATCTTCAATTTCTAGTGATTAAAATTTATTCGGATCGTTTCATCAAAGCTACCCCTGATATCATGTCCGTTTAATTAGTCATATGATTTTCCCTGATTTGGCGGCTTCAACATCTGCCAAATTTCGGCATCAATTTGTTCTAAATATTCTGGTTCCAGTTCGCCTATCTTGCGGACAATCCGTTTGGGATCGATCGCTCGTAACTGAAAAACCATAGCGATGGAAACTAGATTTAACCCATTAGTGGTTGAGGGTTCAATTTTAACTATGAACGGAAAACGCAATGCCCCTAGTGAAGAAGTAATCGGAACTACCATCAACATGGGGGAAACTACTACATCAGTCTGCACTGCTATCGCCGGACGGGTTCCCTGTTCTTCGCGTCGATTAGATTCTGGTAACGCAACTAGGAGAACATCTCCTCGTGCCATCTATAATACCTCGCCAACCAATCTGGCTTCTATATTGAGCCAATCCTCATCACTGGCTGTTTCCCAAGCAGCAAATTCAGTTGCTAAATCTCCACTAATTTCTGCGCTAAGCGATGCAGCTAAAAGTGCCACTATTTCGCTATTGACAGAACGTCCATGTACTTTTGCCCGTTGTTTGATCGCTTGGTATAACTCAGTTGGTAAGCTGATTTGAGTATGGCAGCTTTCAGCAGCATTCATAGTAATTCTCAAATTTCTACCCATATTTATTATGGCTTACTACTATCTACTTGAATGCGATCGCCCTAAATTTATCACTCAAAGGAAGCGATCGCCCGTCATGCCCAATCATTCTCGTTGACCCGATGCAAACACCGCATCAAAGTTATCTAGCACAATTAAACATCGTTTTAAGCGCAAGTATTCCAGTAATTGAGATAACTTTCCGCTTTCAGTTGTGGCGATCGCGCCTTCTCCCTTGGATAAAAATTGCAACAAGATAGTTAATAACTCGTCTAAAGGAGTGGCATCTCGTAGCGATCGCTCGTAGAAAATTGAAGTATCTACTGCTTCTCCCCAATCTTGAGACGGTTGTAGGTTTTCTGTTTTGGGTGTTGTTGCGAGAGATTGATTTTTTTGTCTGAAGTATCGTTTCAGAACCACTTGGCAATTTTGCTTATTGACTTTTTCTCCAAGACTGTTGGATAGCATCTGCCACAGTTTAGAACCTGCATCTTTGATATAGCCATAATCATAACCAGTAGCTTTGGCAATCTCAGAGTAGGAGTATCCTTGCCAAGAATGTTGCAAAATAAGTTTTTGAATTTTATTTAACTGCTTAGGTTCTACAGCTTGCTCGACGATTAACAGTGCCTCTTCAAGGATCATCGACGTAGGTGGGAAAATTTTTTTTATATATTAAGTATGCTTAAATCTTGCATAGCGATCGCGCAAAAAACACAATTTTTATTAACTCTTCATTTATGCAAAACTTCATAATTCTTAATAAAAACCTAAAAGGACATGATTAGGTCAGATTTTAGTTAGTTTATTTAAGTTGTTTGAGTTGTGCGATCGGTTGGGGATGAGTAGTTGTAGAATTTCTGACCTAGATCTGACTTTTCCCTGACCTTTTACCGACTGTCAAAGTGTGGGTCGAGACTTTATCTTGAGGTCACGAGAGAAAGGAATAATAAAATGAGTGAACTTTTTAATCAACTGGTTAAATCCTACGCAGAAACGACGATTGAATTTCCTCAACTTAAGGGGGTTACCGTCGCTCAATGGCTCTTGGAATCTGGTCGAGGAACTAGCCGTCTCGCCACTGAACATCTTAATTTTGGAGGTTTGAAATGGCGCTCAGAAATGACAGGATTTGCTACGCCTGTAGAATATGAAGCTAGTGATGGTTGGGACAAATATTGTAAATTTGAAAGTCTGGAAAAATTCATTAAAGGCTACTGGCATTTTTTGGATCGTTCTCCCTACGAAGGATGGCGTAATAATGTAGACTCGGCTGAAGAATTTATTAGCTTTATTGGCCCTATTTATGCAGGCGACAGCAATTATATTTCCAAGGTTTTAAATGTGTATGCTGAGGCAAAACAACTCTTAGCTGATGCCGATCATGGAAATCATCATCATCCAGGAACCGCAGAACCTGTTACCAAACCACCCATCAAAGCGTTTATCCAAAGTCCCAATCACAGCAGTCGAGCGGGTGCTGATATTGATACTATTGTCGTTCATTACACGACCGCAGGTACTTTTGAAAGTACAAAAAACCACTTTTTAAATCCTGCACCTCCTTGTCGTAACAATCCTTCCAGAACCTGTCCGGTTTCAGCCCACTACATTATTGATAAAAATGGCGACATTTATCAAATGGTCAAAGATAGTGATAAAGCTTGGCACGCTGCCCAAGCCAATCACACCAGTATTGGGATTGAACACGTTGCTAAAGAAGGAGACCGATTAACAGAGGCACAGGAAAAATCATCCATCCACCTAATCAAGTGGTTGATGACAGAATATAAAATTCCCAAGGAAAATATCAAAGCTCACAAACAAGTTCTCTCAACCTCTTGTCCAGGAAATATTTTTGGCGATGCTATTGACGATACCAGCCTACCGAAATTTAAAGCATGGGTTGCCCGAAATTTCTCGAATGATGTAGTAGTGACTCCCGATAGGTTAAGTCCTAGCGGGTTGGGAATTTATATTGTGCAACCAGGTGATACTCTTTCAGCTATAGCAGATCGTCATGATATGACTTTAGATGCGTTGCTAGCACTTAATCCTAGTATTCAAAATCCTAATGTCATTTTTCCCGGTCAAAGAATCACCGTTGCACGGGTAGAGGGAGATGATGATTTGATCGTCACCACCAGCCGTCCCTTAAATCTCCCGATTACGATTGCAGAGTCTCAACTGAACGCCAGTAATTACCAAATTTTTTCTCACCCACTTCTGGGTAGCATTACGATTACGGGCGGTTATATGGAACCTAACGGTCATTCTCCAAAACCAGAACTAAAGGCCATCTACTTGGATGGGACTTTAAGAACCCTACCTCCTTCCAATCGCAATATTGGCATTGATTATGTTGTCGCTGACCGTAAAGTAAAAGCTTGGTATGGGGGAACAGTTACTAGACGAGGGAGAGAAGGTGGTTATGGACGACGAGTTCACATTCAACTCGATGTCAGCTATGAGTTTCAAGGCAGAAGATACCAAGTTTATCAGGCGTTTGCTCATACGCAAGAAATTTTGGTCAGTGTTGGACAAGTGGTAGGACAAGGTGAGCAAATAGCTGTTATGGGGGGTTCAGGTGCTTCCTCAGATCATGACTATCCGCTTCATGTGGACTTGAGTACCTATCTCTTTATCAATGGCACTTTAATTCAATTGAATCCCCAAGCCTTAGATAGACAGTGAGCTTGATATAAGACATAACTGATTTGAATAAATCAAACAAGGAGAAAAGTCTCAGTTAGAGACCAAGTATCTTCAACTTTTCATATATAGAAGGAAAATAGCTTTATGGAAGGAATAAGCCTCGTTGCTCTTGTAGATACGGTTATCAAGCGTTTGACGATTGATAGTAGTGACATCGACAACCCTGGAGAAAAGTTCGACCTAGCCCGGGGCGAGAAAATTGGTGTCAATTGGTATCGCTCGGCTCCAAGGAATCACTGGGAGTTTGAGCTTAAGTCGCCACGCGGTGGTTTTTTCAACTGGTACGCTTTCAAAGATCATATTGAAATACGAGGTGCTTCTCCCCTAAACGGGGGAGGCTCTCATTCAAGTCAATTGATGGCTTGTTTGGATATGATTGCCTGGGCTGAAGGAACAGATAGGAATATTGGGGACGGAGTAAGAACGGGATACAACATTATATTCACTGGCAGGACGTTTTCTAGTTTTGCCGATCATCCCCGTCGCATTATCTGTTCCGGTGGATTATGCTCTTCTGCGGCAGGACGATATCAATTTCTAAATACCACTTGGGATTCAGTGGCACAGACACTGGGGCTTCCAGACTTCTCTCCCAGCAATCAAGAAAAAGGAGCCATTCAATTAATCAGGCAGAGAGGCGCATTAAATGCTGTGGAACAGGGGAAAATCAGAGATGCCTGCGCTCGACTTAGCTACGAGTGGGCTTCTCTCCCACCAGGTCGCTATGGTCAGCCTATAATAAGTTTTGAAAGGGCAGAACAGCTATTTGTTCAGGCGGGAGGAGTCTTAGCTTAGTAAGATTTGGGGTGACGGGAAGATTGGTAGCTCCCCAATTAACCTTATTGGGAAGTATTCTCGATCAAACGTTGAGAGCGCAAAATTTGAGTAATTTTCTCATTGCTGAGGAAATTAGCTGTCAAACAGATATTTCTCAAACATCCCGTGCCTTTTCTCGGAAATCTAATTGAGGAGTCTTTCATGAATTGGGCTAAAGCTATTTATGGATACGTATAGATTAGTTGCCTTGATTTGCGGTCTTGCTTTTTCTGGAATAGGTGCAGGAATTGGCTTACTTTTTCCTTTTAGTAGTAATATAGCTATTTTAAGTTTTCTAACAGCTTTAGGAAGTTCAACAATTTTCCATGCTCTTTTAGGAGGGTTGACTAAGGCTGAACAGGATAAACTAACCTTAAGTGCCGATGGTCAACCAGTTAAAATTCAAGATTTTTTAAAGCTAACTGGAAATGTCAAAGTTAGTGGTCCATTAGTCTCTTTTATTATTATAGCAGTAGCAATGTTTGTCGCGTTGTCTGCAACCCAAAATAACAGAGATAAATCAATAAGTCATACACAATCTATATTAAAGAATATAGAGATTAATCCTACAAAAGGTATAGTGATTGACACAGAGGGGAATCTTTATGGCACGTTAACTTTAAAATACCAAGATAAAGAAAGCCAAAGTCAAGTTTTTGAGCATGAAATCCAGATCGCCAAGAAAAAGGGAGAACTTCTAGATACCGAATTTCTTCAAACTAAACAACTAGGAATAGAATCTAAACTTGATGAACAAAAAGTTCTCTTTGATGTCAAAGATTCGTCTCTACGAAATATTTTAGGATTTTTTGATAGTCAAGATCTAAAAGAAGTTTTGCGTAAGTTAGCTGAAAATACTTCTGAACCTAACACTGAAAAACCAAACGATATACCACTAGGTAATTCATTTACGAAATCTATACTTCTGGATTGTGTGCGTCTAACTGGTTTGTGCAAACAACCCGATCAATTCCAAATTAAATTAAGTTTTAATACCACGGGTACTCTCCCTCAAGATATAGCATACGCTTGCCCTAAAGGGTTAGCCTTATCAAGACTGAAACTAGTGGGTTCTAACAACACTACTATAGTAATAGTTAGAGAGCTTAATGGTAAATTTCTACCTGTCAAAATCAAAAATTTAATCCCTTTTGAGGACAGTAGCGTTTGCCAGCAAAATCCCAACTTGGTTCAAATTAGTGGTAAACATAGTACGACTTTGTTTCCTACGGGAGCAGATAGGATAAATCTAGCATATATTTCAATAACGCCAAAAGGAGAGAACTAATCTTGCTTATACGTTTAAAAGACTATAACAAAAAACAAATATCTACATTTTTTACATTATTAGTTTTACTAGGTTTTGCTTATTTTCCAGTGCCTGTAACTTCTCAAACAGCGCCATGTTATGATGCGAACGGTCATCGATACGAAGATGGTCAAAAACTGGGACCTTATCAATGTCGCAATGGGAAATGGGTATATGTTGGTTCTTGACACTCCCACCGCTAACCTTACGGTATACGGGGGATTCTTCCACTAATAGTCTTGGCTAATTTATGATTGCGTACCATGTTCTTGACTGCTAAATCTTCTACAATGATGACTAGGCGAAGCCGCCGCACACTCCTTGAACCTCTTCAAGGTGAACGGCAGTGAGAAACGCTATTAGCTGTAGGCCCTCCTACAAAAGGAACTGCCACACCATCAGTGGCAAACCCTTGACTATCTTCAAATTCCATAACAGCCAGTTCGACTCCTTGACCGAAAAGACCGTCAATTGGCCCATCGTTGCTTAACCCATCATTGTTGCTACTATTCACGAGCGAGAAACAGTTTTAAATTTAGAGAATTTTTGTTGACTATGATTGATTTTTAAGAGTAGAGCGATCGCTAATTATTTTATCTGCTTAGAATCTTTGTATCATCTCTAGAACGCCGTTGCTCTAACCACTGTTGCAGAATGATAGCAGCAGCAAGGCGATCGATCTGTCCTTTATCTCGGCTAGAAAATTGCTTGCGCTCCTTCAACTGCTGTTCGGCTTCTAAAGAAGTTAATCGCTCGTCAACGTATTCAACGGGCAACTCTAGGGCTGCTGATATCCTTTGAGCAAATTTCTGGACTTGTCGTGCCTGAAATCCCAGGGTGCCATCCATCGAATAGGGTAAGCCGACTACCAAGATCTTTGCTTCCCTTTCCTCTACTAGCTTCCTAAGCTGCTCTACATCTTTATTAAAAGACGTTCGCTCAATCGTTGTTAAACCTGTAGCAATTAATCCCGTCCCATCGCATCCCGCTACGCCAACCCGCTTTTTACCGACATCTAATCCCAAGGCGGAAATTTTTTCCATAAAATCGCTCTATTTTCAGAATTTCAATTTACAGTTCAGAATTTTTGTCTGACGTTTCTGAAGATTTGTCAAGTGCTTTGCCGTTGCCAAATGCTTGATTAGAATCAGTACTGTCTTGAGAACCCCCAGTAGGCGATGATGATTGAATCGGTAATTTTTGCCAAGACATTCGGCTAGGAATTGGCGTGCGAGGAACTGGGTGCAGTCCTTGAAGCATTTCTGACAATTGCAATCCTTCTGGCTTCGTTTCTTTCAATTTATGCCAGACAGAACGGGACATGAGTAATGTATGCTCGATTCTTTGGGCACCTAATTTTTCCAGATACTGTTCTCGCTCATGCTGGTAGTCTGCTGATACGAGTTCTAGAGGCTGAGGCGGTAAATTTTTGACATTTCGCGCCATCTGAGCCAGCAACTTAGGATATAGCCAAGTATAGGCTGGGTGGACGGTCAGTTGGGCTTGGTGAGGACGAGAACCTTCTTTGTGCAAAATTAATTTAAAATAGCCGATCGCTGCTTTACGTTGAGGTTCAAAGATATAACCCCCAATTGTCTCGTTACGGCTGCACCATTGATTGACTTTTGCCAGCAGAGAGCTTACAAAGCTGGTTTTGAAGTCTTGAATGTGGCGGTCAAATACTTGGCGCAGCAGGGGAGGCATGGACACGCAATCCAACTGGTAAAGCAACTGAGCATCTGCGTTACTCACTGGCAGCAGATTGGGTAAATCGGAGTCGTTTTCTGCTAATTCCTCTAGCAGTTCGGGATCGAGCAACCAATAGGTCATTTGAGCCAATGGCTGAAATCCATTCTGCCGATAGATAGCCAAAGCACTGTTTTCGTTAACATTCACTTCCAGAACCCAAGTTCTTGCTTCCCAAATGGTTTCAAAACAGTAGCGTAACAGTTGGGAGCCGATTTCTTTAGGTTCTACGAATCCTTCTGGTTGAGAGGTATTCTGGGCGATTAAAACACTCTCTACTCGCCAAGTGCTTCGAGTTTTGTTAAACGGACAAACTTGAATCAAGCCGAGAAGCCTGCGATCGCGACTTTTGTTTTCTTCTCGCTCGGCAACATAAACGCGAAAATGATGCTGAAACGGATTGGGGAAAAGACTCAAAAATTTCAGCGGCCCGTACCAGCGTTTGACTGTTTGCAATCGCTCTCCCCAAGTTTCTATGTAACCAGCGCGATCAACCTCAGAAGATTCGGCAGCTAGAGCTTCGATAACTTCTAAGTCACGATATTGTGCTGGACGGACGAGAATTTTGGCTGTGTCAGAGAGAAATGAAGTCATTACTCGCGGCTACTTGTAGAATGCCTACTGTCATTATCGCGACTTTTTTCCATTCTTGGTTAGCATTTGAAATTCTTAGGTTGTCAGATTCCTACTGGGAGATTTCTACAGACTCTTAGAAATGCAAGACTTTATCACTCTAATGTCATAAATATTAATTTTTACGTTACAAATCTTTATAAAGATTTGTAAACTATTACTAATCCATACTATTTTGGATATTAAATCAATGAAACATATTATGGGTGCTGAGCGTTTTTTACTGATCGGTCATATCTTGTCGATGGCCTTTGGTCTAGCTGGACTCTTACTAGTTTTACCCAATCCCGAATTCATCGCTAACTTACCAGAGTTTGGCAAAACAGCCTTTGCTTGGTCAATGTCAGGCGGTGGCGTAGTTTATATGCTTTTAGGCATGGCGGCGGTTGCAGTCTATGCTTATCGAATCTTAGGATTATGGCACTGGCTAGGGTTCATGATTCCTGCGGTTGGTCTGTCTTTAGGTAGCGAACTGTTAGGAACTAGCACAGGCTTTCCTTTCGGGCACTACCGTTACCTGACTGGCTTGGGCTATAAGATTGCGGGTTTAGTTCCTTTTACCATTCCCCTATCTTGGTTTTATCTGGGATTTAGTGCCTATTTACTCGCGCGGGCTGGATTGGCAAGCCTTCAGATGCCCAAGTGGTTGCGATCTGTTAGCGCGATCGCGATCGGTGCAATTGTCTTAACTTCCTGGGACTTCGTTCTCGATCCCGCCATGAGTCAAACAACAATGCCCTTCTGGATTTGGGAACAACCAGGGGCTTTCTTCGGGATGCCCTATCAAAACTTTGCGGGTTGGTTCGGAACGGGTGTAGTGTTTATGAGCGTAGCAACTTTATTATGGAAGGCGAAACCCGTAACTTTACCAAGAACTCAACTGGAATTACCTTTAGCCATTTATCTGAGTAACTTCGCTTTTGCCACCATCATGAGCGTTGCAGCAGGTATCTATATTCCTGTATTCTTAGGCTCAATTTTGGGATTAATGCCTGCAATTCTTCTTTATCGGATGGCACTGTCTTGGGCGCGATCGCAAGAGAAGTATCAGTCTGAGGAGACTCTATTAACTCCTGTAAAAATGCCTGTAGGAGTTCTACCTAAGTGATCTCTGGATTACTCAACGAAGAAACGCTGAGTGCTATTTCCTTGGGATTATTGCTGTTCCAGGGAGTCCCCACCTTAATTCTTTTATCTCGTCTTCTCAAAGGGCCCAGTCGCCGCCTACCACTTGAACCCAAAAACCCTACACCAGAAATGCTAGGTTCTGTCAGTGTCATTGTTCCAACCTTAAATGAAGTGGAACGGATAGAACCTTGTCTGGCGGGTTTAAGTCGGCAAAGCTACGAAGTCCGGGAAATTCTGGTTGTCGATAGTCATTCTCAAGACGGAACGCAGGAACGAGTAAAAGCCGCAGCCCAAAAAGATCCTCGTTTTCGCTTGATGACGGATGATCCCTTGCCTTCTGGTTGGGTTGGTCGTCCTTGGGCGCTGCATACGGGTTTTCTGGGCAGTTCTCCCAAAAGTCAATGGATTTTAGGGATTGATGCCGATACCCAGCCACAACCTGGATTAGTGGCAAGTTTGCTGGTTGCGGCAGAGGAGGAAGGTTACGATCTCGTTTCGCTATCGCCTCAGTTTATTCTTCGCTATCCCGGAGAGTGGTGGCTGCAACCTGCACTGTTAATGACCTTACTGTATCGGTTTGATGCGGCAGGAGTCAGAGAACAAATACCAGAACGAGTCATGGCAAATGGACAGTGTTTTTTGTGTCGTCGTTCGGTTTTAGAACAATTGGGAGGGTATACCAGTGCGGCGAGTTCTTTTTGCGATGACGTAACTCTTGCCCGTTACGCCGCCATGCATGGGTTTAAAGTGGGTTTTTTAGATGGTGCTAAGGTCATTCGGGTGCGGATGTATGAGGGGATGAAAGAAACTTGGCGAGAATGGGGGCGATCGCTCGATCTCAAAGATGCTACTTCCTTTAGCCAATTGTGGGGCGATCTGTGGCTACTTTTGAGTACGCAGGGACTACCAGTTCTTCTCTCTCCAATTCTCTTGATTTATCTGGGATTATACGCTTCGTTCCCTACCTTGAAAGCAGCAGTTGGCTTAAATCTCTTTTTACTGCTGATTCGAGTGGCTTTACTCTGGGCGATTTCCCCTTCTTACTATCGCAGTGAAAACTCTTCGCCCGCTTCGCGGTTATTTTGGCTTTCTCCATTGGCAGATCCCTTAGCAGTATTGCGAATCTTTCTCTCTGCTGTGCAAAAGCCAACTCAATGGCGGGGGCGAATGTATTGAACGGGGAAAGAGAGATGAGTCAATTTTTCATCTTCATCCTCCCTCCTTGCTAATC
>CAYTUO010000050.1:0-16615 GCA_964441015.1 uncultured Pleurocapsa sp. | reverse complement strand
CCCAACAGCTTTAATAAACTTTAGAAAAGAAATCAGTGATTAAATCTAGCTCCTGCCTTCTTCACGCGATCGCTTGAGGTTGCTCGACAGAACTAAACAATTGTGCCACTTCTTCTAATTTCTGTCGGCTTTCTGCCAAATTTTTCCGTAGAGGCTGAAGGGCTTCTTCATAGAGCTTTATCCGCGACTGAAGTTCTGCCAAGGCAACTCTTGCTTGATACCATTGGTCTTCTTGACGCTGTAGTTCTTCAGTTTTTGTGGCGCGATCGCTTTGGAGCCGTGCCACTTGCTCTCGAAGCTTCTGCAAGCTCTGTTGTAACTCCCCTATCTCTTTTTCTATCCTTTGCCGTTCTTGCTGAGCGTTTCTTTTTCCCTCTTTTAATTGCAATAAAATCGGCTCCAGATTAATCTGCTGAAGGTTATACTCAATATCTACAACGCCCTGGCGACGACGCAAAACCCGCAAATGCTCTGCTAAAATAAATTGTCTTTCTCTGAGACGACGACGTTGACCGAACAGCGTTTCGTCTAACATTTTCTTTCTTTCTTGCTCTTCTGCTAGCTCTGACTCAAGATTGAAGCGCTCGTAATCGTTGGCGGTTTTAAATTTTTCTTCTAATTCCTCAACGGCTTGACACTGTAAGGATAGCTCTTCCTCCTGATCGTTGACGAATCGGACTAGCTTTTCAAAATCTGCCTGAAGATTCTTGACGATTTCTTGTAACTCTCCTAAAGGCATATTCTCCAAAGCTCGGATGTCAACTTGCTGTTTGCTTTGCGTGTCTCCCGATCCAGTGACAATTTTTTTCAATTCCTCGGTTGAGTCTATCTCAAGCTCGATCCGTCTGAGAAGTTCCTGCTTGCTAGCTAAGAGTTTTTCTTGTACCTGCAACTGAATTGTGTTCTCTGCCAAGGAAGCTACAACTGTTTGTAATTCCTGCTTGCGATTGGTTATTGCTTCCCCCTGTCGCTCGACTTCGTTTTGCCGTTGCCCGACATTGGCTTTTTCTTGTTCTAATTGTTGTAGATAGCCATTCAAGAGAGTTTGCTGGCGATCGCTCGCCTCTCGTACCAACTGGATCTGTTCCACCACGGAGCTAGCGCGATCAGCATTGGAGAAAAGTCGCCCGATAATGGCTCTAACTTGACCAAATTGCTCGGAATTCCAATCAATGGGGCCAATTTGTCTCTGTAGCTCTTCTAAACGCTGTTGATCGGCTTGAAAATGCGTCCAATTAGCCTCCATTTCCTGGCGCTGGCGTTCCAATTCCTCGAACTCTTCCTGCATCTGGTCGATTTGTTCCAGACGCGCCTCCATTTCCATTTGTCGTCGGTTGAGTTCCTCGCTTTGAATCGTCAGAGACTGCTTCCACTGCTCGATTTCTTCTTGCTGATCTTTTGTCTTTTCTATCAAACGAGACAGTTTTTGTAACTGCCGCACTAGCTCGATGCCAGCCATCTCTGGTTTTCCCTGAATTTGCCGATTACTACTCAGGTTGACGATGACTAAAGCGCCTTCTCCAGCCTGCGGTAGTTCGTCACAGGCAATAACTTCATCGCCGGGGATAGGACTCCAAGTTTGGTCGTTGTGCTGACAAGCCAAGAGTTTTAGCTCTGTTTTGGCTCCGCTCATGAATCCTTTCGTTTGCTTTTTAACTTCTGCAAGATATAGCACGTGTCGCGATCCTTTTTGTATCTCTTCTGCCGAATACTTGAAACAAGGTTAACTAAAACTGGATAGTTTTACACCTGTCCGCCCCTGACGAGCAGTCATAAAAGTTTACAAATTTATTCCAATATTTTTACTAGTATTCAGGATAACTAGCTTCAGAAGTCCTTGCCAAGATGTTTCTGAAAGGCAGATTGAATTACGAGGGTTATCTGTCAGAATCCTCCATTAAACTAGGGTATTATAGATGGCTAGATATGGCATCAGTTTAAGCTTTGCCAACAGTCTAATCGAAAAATTGTCTTTTAGCGGCTTATCGTCCCATGCAGGGAACGTTATCTGAAATCGATCTCCGAAGTATCCTACAACTAATTGAGCTAGGACAGCGAACGGGCGAACTATTAGTTGAAGCTTATCCAGCTAGCTTGGGATTGTCAGACACCGACTCTGGGGATCGAGATTGGGACGCTCATTTTTTTGAGCCAAGAACAGAGGTAGGTAACAAAGAGTATTGGCTACTTTTTTTCGTTAACGGAAAAATTGTTTATGGAGTCGATCGCAGCAGTAGCAGTTTAATCCGCTTGCGCGATTATCTCTATTGTTATAAAGCTGAGGGAGCGATCGATCTACTCACAAGCGACTCACTGGCTACAACGAACGAGCCAGAATATGCTTACCTGTGGCTGTTATTAGAAAAAAAGAGTCTTACACCCACACAAGGACGCAGCATCATCGAGAACGCGATCACAGAGATTCTGTTCGCTCTGTTAAGTTTGCGTCGCGGTACTTTTATCTTTAAAACAGGAACTGCGCTTGCCCCACAACTGACTGGCCTCGAAGTTGCGCCATTACTCGCCAAGACGATGAGGCAACTACAGCAATGGAAGCAATTTCATCCTCACATTCAGTCTCCCGATCGCGGTTTCACCCTCGGCGATGAAGCTCAATTGCAGGCAGCCCTTCCCAGTCAAGCGTATCAGAGTTTATCGCGTTGGGCAGACGGGAAAACCTCGCTCCGACAAATCTCAAGATATCTCAATCGGGATTTGTTGACTCTAGCCAAAGGCATTTATCCTTACGCAGAAAGAGGCTGGATTCACCTAGTCGATCCCATTTCTCACAGAAAACAAAAATCTCAATCTAGAGGGGAAGAAAAAGAAACTAACAATCCCCCTCAGATCGTCTGTATTGACGATGACATGACAGTTGGAAAGAAAGTGGAGTATATCTTAAAAGAACGAGGCTATCGCGCCACGGCGATCGGCAACCCCCTTCAGGCATTGAGTCTAGTGTTCCAACTCAAACCCAATCTAATTTTTTGCGACATCACTATGCCGCAACTAGAGGGATATGAAATTTGCTCGATGCTGCGATGCTCTGAAGCTTTTCGGCGAACACCCATTATCATGTTAACGGGAAAGGAAACTTTTCTCGATCGGGTGAAAGCGCGAATGGTGGGAGCAACTGATTATCTCACCAAGCCGTTTGGAGAGCGGGAATTATTGCTGTTGTTGGAGAAGTATTGGGATCGGGAAATTTACTGAAAGTGACAAGACAGCAAAAAAAAAGGATTTTTAGTGTGGTAGTTAACGAAAAAAATTGGGCACATTATAGATGTGACTCTCCAAGATAACTTAATTAGGGGCAGTTCTCTAGATGTTCAGTAGAGTTGAGTTTAATGTATTGTGTTTAAAGTTAAATATGCTAAAAATGTTTCACTTAGAAGAAGCGAACCCTAACCAATCCAGTATCGCTATCAGTCGCTAGACGAATGTTCTATGTCATTAACAAAAAATTAAATGGGGGATTATGAGCGAAGTTTTGGTTGTAGAAGATAGTCCTACACAACAGCAGATAATTTTAGACTTACTTAAAAACAGTGGCTTAAAAGTAACGATTGTTCAAGATGGGGTTGAAGCCCTAGAACACGTTCAGCAATACAACCCAAACCTAGTCATCTTGGATATTGTCATGCCTCGGATGAATGGCTATGAGGTTTGTCGGCGGCTCAAATCTGACCCCAAAACTAAGGACGTGCCAGTGATTTTGTGTTCTACCAAAGCGGAAGAATTTGACCGCTATTGGGGAATGAAACAGGGGGCAGATGCGTATATTGTCAAGCCTTTCCAACCGGTAGAGTTACTTGGAACTATCAAACAGCTACTGAGAGGGTAACACTAGCAATGATTGAAACTCCGGATTTTCTCGCCGGAAATAGTCAAAATTTTGCACCGGAACTTCAGGAATTACAAACCCCTGAAGGCGAACTATACCTGCGATTTTATCTACCTTCTAATGATGAATTTGCCCTTCCTGCAACGGGGATTATGGAAGTCATGCAACAACCAACTGATCGCATTACCCCTATCCCTAATGCTTCGCCTTTGCTCTTGGGAACGATCAACTTACGGGGACAGGTGATTTGGGTAGCAGATTTGGGTCAATTTTTGGGAGATCCGGTGATGCTAAACACAGATAAATCAGAAATTCCGGTGATCGCGATCGAAGATCAAGAAATCATTTTAGGGTTAGCCATAGAGCGACTGGGAGATATGGACTGGCTGGATGTCGAACAGTTGCAAATGCCAACTAACGTTCCTGATCGCATCGTTCCTTTTGTCAAGGGAGAATGGGTCTTAAAAGACGACCCCCTGCCAACTCAAATTCTACGACTGCTAAATCACGTAGCCATTCTGCGTTCGGCACGCTGGGCAGCATGAACCAGTGACCAGTGACCAGTGACCAGTGACTGGTGACTAGTGATTGGTGATTGGTGATTGGGAGTGTGGGGGGACAAGGGGGACAAGGAAAAATTAATCCAAAATCCTTTCATCCAAAATCCAAAATCCGATAACTGATAACTGATAACTGATAACTGGTAACTGATACAAACCGTGGAGGGAGGCAAATGCCATCAGAGACAGATTATACACAATTATACGAACAAGCTCAAACAGCTTACCTACAAGCCGATTATCAAGAAGCAGCCACGCTAGTAGAGCGGTTGGCGCAAGAATATTCAGACGATCCTCACGTTTTACTGTTGCGGGGTCATATCTATTTGGGCTTACACCAGTATGCGATGGCAAGCGAACAATATCGAGCGGTTCTAGAACTGACCAATCAGCCTGAATTGCTTGAATATGCCCAAAAAGGTTTAGAACAAGCCGAACAGACCGTCGAATTCGAGGAAAATAACTACTTTTCTCAAGACGAGCCGACGGGATTTACGCTCAACGAACCAGAGTACGATCTCAATGGCGCGTTGGGAGAGGACTCCAGTTTTCCTAGTTGGCAAGAAGAGCCTGACATCAGTCATGGTTGGGAAAGCAATGGGTCAAACGAGATCGATTGGGACAGTGCAGCATTTGACGACGAGGATGCCGGAGAGCCGACAGTCGGACAGGTGCAATCTTTAGAGCATTCTTTTGAGAGCGATCGCAACACGAGTTTTGCAACTCCTAGCAGGGATTTCTCCGAGACTGCTGAGGACAATCCCTTCGGACAAGCCCAAACACAAGAGACCGTTCTCAATTGGCAACAAACGCCAGAAGAAGAACTTCCTGAGTTTCCTTTTGCTCAAGAAGAGCAGAACGAATATAATTTCTCTCCTTCACAAACCATCGGCGAGTCTACTTTTGTCGTTGCTGCTGACTCCCAAAATAATCGCTTACGCCCCTCAAGCGATCGCACACAAGAAGATTTTTCCTCCTATCAAGACGAGGAAGGAACGGCCATTGAGCCGAGTGCAAATTTATTTAGCGGTACGCTCTTTAGTGAAGAACCCCAGCAGCAAACAGGTTATGCTGTCACGGCTAGTTCGTCGAATGAAAGCTTCTTAGAAGGGTTAGACGGGCTGCCAGACGACGGATTAGATGACATTACCAGATTTGACCTGACAGATGTTGCGGCAGACTTTTCGGATTCAGAATTATTTACTACTGCGAGCGCCGATTTAAGCGGCAATATCAGTTCGGATATTTCTCGACCTCTGGTTTCCGACGACAGAACGGGACTGGCTAGTTGGAGCGAGGGACAAAACAGTTCAGCCCTTGGCTTGACAGGCATTTCCGAAAGATTCGTCAACCCGACTGTTGAAGTCCAGCAAGGAAAACTCGCCAAGTTTTTCAATGCTCCTCTCAGACAAAAGCAATGGATTACTGCGGGGGCTGCCGGACTTGCTTCAGCCTTAGCTGTCTTGTTGGCACTTGGTATTGCCTCGTCCCTAGCGCCCGAAGAAGCTAAGGAGGCTAAAAAAGCGCTCTTCCCCTTGAGTGGCACGGGGCTTTTAATGGGTTTGGTGACTGGGGCCGCTAGCTTTGGAACAACCCTGCTTTTCGGACAGCTTGCCACCAGCCAAATCAAGCGCTCCATCGACGATTTGCAGAATCAGGTTGATACGATGACGGTGGGGAATTTCAATATCAAAGCAACGATTTACTCGGAAGATGAACTGGGACAGCTAGCGGCAAAATTCAATCAGATGGCAAGGGTCATCGCGACAACGACGAGCGAAGCGCAACGGCGAGCGTCTGATATGGAACAGGCAAAAGAAGACTTGCAGCGTCAGGTGATTCGCCTGCTCGATGACGTAGAAGGAGCGGCACGAGGCGACTTGACCGTAGAAGCAGAGGTGACTGCTGACGTTTTGGGGGCGGTTGCCGATGCCTTTAACCTGACGATTCAAAATCTGCGGGAAATCGTTCTCCAGGTAAAGAATGCCGCCAAGCAAGTGAATAAAGGTTCTACCGACAGCGAACTGTTTGCCCGAAATCAGTCTAGCGATGCGCTGCGAATGGCTGAGGAATTGGCGGTAACGCTGAACTCAGTACAGGTAATGACGGAATCGATTCAGCGCGTAGCCGAAAACGCTCGCGAAGCAGAAGAAGTTGCTCGTTCCTCTTCGGTAACTGCCCTCAAGGGTGGCGAAGCAGTAGAACGAACGGTGGGAGGAATTCTGCAAATCCGCGAAACGGTATCGGAAACGGCACGTAAGGTTAAGCGTCTGGCTGAAGCATCTCAGGAAATTTCTAAGATTGTTGCCTTGATTTCTCAGATTGCCTCTCGTACCAACCTATTGGCGCTCAACGCCTCTATTCAGGCAGCAAGAGCGGGAGAAGCAGGTCGAGGTTTTGCGATCGTTGCCGACGAAGTGCGCCAGCTAGCTGACCGTTCGGCGAAGTCCCTTAAAGAAATCGAACAAATCGTGTTGCAAATCCAGAGCGAAACGGGTTCGGTTATGACCGCGATGGAAGAAGGGATTCAGCAGGTGATCGACGTAACCGACAAGTCAGAACAGGCAAAGCGATCGCTCGAAGATATTATTGAGGTATCCAACCGCATCGATACGTTGGTGCGATCGATTACGGGTGACACGGTTAAGCAGCGAGAAAACTCCCGTTCTGTGGCACAGGTTATGCAGGCGGTAGAATTGACCGCTCAGGAAACTTCTCAAGAATCTCAGCGAGTGGCTGGCTCTTTACAGAACCTCGTCAGTATTTCTAGGGAACTGCTGACCTCGGTAGAACGTTTCCGCGTCGAGAAAGGGGAGAGTTAGATAGGATGGCCAAGAAACAATTGTCAATTGTGCCTGGTTAATTGTCTATTGAAATGACCTATCCAAAAACCTCTAGAAGCGGTCTCCAAACTTGGTTCCAGCGCCTGATAGCAGCCATTTTTTTGGGCGGACAAGTCTTTCTGCATCTGCTTAAGGCAAAGATTCACCGACGTAACACCCTTGACCAAATGAGTATTGTCGGCCCGGAGTCTTTGACGATTTCTCTGTTAACTGCTGCTTTTGTCGGGATGGTGTTTACGATTCAGGTGGCACGAGAATTTATTTATTATGGGGCAGGAACGACGGTAGGAGGGGTGCTGGCGATCGCTTTGACCAGAGAATTAGCACCAGTTCTCACGGCGGTCGTCATAGCGGGACGAGTCGGTTCTGCGTTTGCGGCTGAAATTGGTACGATGCGGGTGACAGAGCAGATTGATGCGCTCTATATGCTCAAAACAGACCCGATTGATTATTTGGTGACTCCTCGCGTCCTGGCTTGCTGTCTGATGATGCCAGTTTTGACGATTTTATCTCTCATGACTGGGATGACAGGGGGAATTGTGGTGGCAGATGCTTTATACGATATTTCACCAACGGTTTTTTTGAGATCGGCTCAAAATTTTCTACAGGTTTGGGATTTATCTAGCTCGGTTATTAAGTCGATGGTCTTTGGGGCGCTGATCGGTATCATTGGTTGTAGTTGGGGATTGACGACCACAGGAGGAGCAAAAGGGGTCGGGCAATCGACAACAACGGCAGTCGTGACGGCTTTACTGTCAATTTTTATTGCCAACTTTTTCTTGTCTTGGTTAATGTTTCAAGGAACGGGCAGTGCGGCGATCGAATAAGAACTTTTTTTGCTTGACTGTTTTTTTATCAATTACTTGTCTCAGGTAAGTAGTCAGGGTTGAGAGTTTGTTGAGGCGTAAAGGGACAGATTGTGGGAAAAATTTCTGGAGATAAACCAGTTTTTTTAATGGCTGCTTTTCTGGCTTTTTGATAGACGCTATCAAATTGTTTTAAGAAGTAGTTTTTAAGAGTTTTTGACCTGAGTAAAAATTCTAATTCATCTCGGAAATTATCGATTTCGCTTTCCCATCCATTAGCACAGTAAATTCGTTGAGAATGCCAATACCGATAGAGAAGTAAATGAATTAGCAATTGCTTGAGATAGCTTTCTACCTTGCGTCGCTGTTCGTTACCCAAGGCTTCTATCTCCTCTATCAAGTGTTCCCAGTCAAGACAATCGCTATCCTTTTTTTTTAATTGTTCGAGAGTCGTTTCTAGCCACAGGTAATAATCGCGATCGTAAAGTGTAGAAAGTGGTAATTGAGTAGTCATGTATTCTTCCTCAAATATCAATTTATTGACATGACTGAATCTTCTGATTGCGAGTTTTCTAGGGTAGGCTTTTGCCAATCTCTAGGAGTTTCTCTTGAGTGTGTTGTATTTTGGAGTTGATTGAGGGTTTCTACAAAATCTTTGATTCCCTTAAATTTGCCGTAAACAGAGGCAAAGCGAACGTAAGCGACTTCGTTTTCGTGACGAAGATATTGAAGAACTAACTGTCCGATTTCCTGACTGCTGACTTCTCGCTCGGATCGCTGCTGTAGTTGAGCTTCAATTTCATCTACAATCGTTTCTAATCGTTCGAGAGGAACTCCAGTTTTTTCGCAGGCACGAATTATCCCTCGTAAAACTTTAGCGCGATCGAAGAATTCTCGTTGGCCGCCTTGCTTGATTACCTTAATGGGGATGTGTTCAATCCGTTCGTAGGTGGTAAATCGCGCTTTACACCGCAAACATTCTCTGCGTCGCCGAATGCTTTGTCCCTCTTCAGTTGAGCGAGACTCCAAAACGCGGCTATCGGTATGCTGGCAGTAAGGACATAGCATAGAATTGAGTGGGATAGGGTGGGATTGGTAACTGCATGAACTTAGGGAAGATAAAGATAGAGCTTGAAAGGGAAAAAGCCCGATAAAAAGCAGAAATTAGAGCCATTTTCTCTCTCTTTTCTCAAAAAATCAGAAATAGAAAGTATTGGCTCAAGAACTTAAAAACAAATTTTTGATTAATCAGTTATTATGCGGGTTAACAATCTAAGGCTATTTTTCGATGCGAGGAGGCTCCCGAAACGCGATCGCGAAAAAGAGTACGGCGAGTGCCATGGTTAGAACTAAGATGTAAGCAACGCTTTCCATGTTAAGAGTTCCTAAAATTGCTTTAGTAATTAGTTTATCAAGAAAATTCCCCTAAGCAACAAAACCACTCTAATTAATATCTTGCTCCATTGCAAATATTTGTTTGTTGGAAATAATTTTTGTCTAAATTTGTCTCTAAAAGGTTAGTTTCTTGAAGATTAGCACCTCTTAAATCGGTTTGGTGTAGATTAGCGCCTCTTAAGTTAGCGCCTTGAAGATTAGCGCCTCTTAAATTGGCTTTGCTGAGATTAGCGCCTCTCAAGTTGGCTTGTTGCAAATTAGCTCCACCTAGATTTGTTTTACTGAGGTTAGCATAGCTGAGATCGGCGCGATCGAGATTAGCTTCTCTGAGATCGGCAGCAAACAAATAAACTTTGCTCAAACGAGCCTCAATTATTTTAACTTGAGATAAAGTTGCTCGGTAAAGATAAGCTCCGATTAGTTCTGCTTGGTAAAGATTAGCCTGACTGAGATCGGCTTCGCACAAGTTGGCTTCTACGAGATCGGCTTCGCTAAGATTACTTCTATTGAGCTTGGCTCCGCAGAGATCGGCTTTTCTGAGATTGGCTTGTCTGAGTACCGTTCCAATTAGGTTAGCACAAGTCAAATCGGCACTGCTCAGATTCGCCTTTCTTAAATCTGATGCAATTAAATTTGCGCCACTTAAGTTAGCTTTGCTTAAATTAGCTCCTGCGAGATTAACATGACTGAGTTCGGCATTTTCAAGATTAGCAGACGTTAAGTGAGTTTCGCACAAGTTTGCTCCCATCAAAACGGCATCTCTGAGATCGGGGGATATTTGTTGATTATTGTTTCTCCACTCTAGCCATCTTGCTGTGCCCTGCTTTAATACGGCAAGATGTTCTACATTAGCCATTGGATAGACGGTAAGAAATATTACAATATAACTAAGATAGAGTTCAAATATATTAAATGTCTGTTTCTAGTGTAGCTCCCTGTGTCGTCGTTCTCAATCAACAACGGGAGCAAGAAGTCTCCGAATTGTGTCACTCCGACAAGGCTTCAAGCGATCACGGTAAAAATAAGACCAAATATTGTACGGTTGTTGAAAATGGTAAGGTTGTTGTTAAACCAGTGGAAACTGAACAGTAATCATTAAAAATGAGCCGCGAATTACCGTACTTATCGAATTGGTAGGTGGGTAGGTGGCGTTTCAATATCTTTTCATGGAAGTTATCAAAGTCGGAAAATATTTAACTTTAGAAGAGTTTTGTACTTGTACTAACACTTATCATAAATATCGCGATCGCATCGATCCTCTCCCCAAAAATCCAGAAACTCTTGCTGCTATAAAAGCTCTCAATGAATGGATTATCGACCCAGTAATAGATGATTTTGGTAGAGATAAGTTTCAACTCACCTATGGATTTTGTTCGCCCGATCTCAAGCGATTTTTAGCAAAAAAAGATCCAGTAACGGGACTCAAAAATGGTCGTGTCGATCCTGTCAGAGACCAACACATGGCTCATGAAATTAATCGCAATGGCAAGTATTATTGTGAAAGATTAGGAGCTTCCTGCGATTTTTTAATTAAAGATTTATCTAGCGATCGGTTGGTTGATTGGATTCTTTCTCAAAAATTACCTTTTGATTCGCTCTATTTTTATGGAAGCGATCGCCCCATTCATATCAGTTATGGCAGCCAACATAAACGGGATATTTGGACATTCACTCCGACAGGACAACCCAGCAAAAAGGGAATTCAAAATTGGATTGAGCTAGTCAATAAAAATCCAGTTATTAATTGATATTTGGAAATTGGTAATAAGTCTTTATCAATCTAGATGCTGTACTAGTGGTATGATAAGCGGATTATCGGTTCTAGTGGGGAACAGCCATTAGAGGCAACGGGGAAAGTTCGGTGCAAATCCGATGCTGTCCCGCAACTGTAATTTAATTTTGAATTGGTAGCGACTTAGTGAGTTATTTATTCAAAAATTGATTAGCCAGGATGCCCGCCGATAAGAGTTTTTAGGAGGGCAAGTATGCCTTGTCTAGGAACTGAATTTGAAAATTTTTATCTATCTGCGAGGTACAGAAGATGTTTAAATTAAGGACTCGCCAACAAGGACTAAAAGCTGGTATGCTGTTCGTCGTTGGCGCGATCGCTTTCTTAAATTTTAGCCAACAGGCCATGGCCCATCACGCGATCGGTGGTAAAACCCCTTCTAATTTCTTTGAAGGATTTGTGTCGGGATTAGCCCACCCCATCATCGGACTGGATCATTTTGCCTTTGTGGTAGCGAGTGGACTAATTGCGGTTGGAGTCGAGCGCGGACTTTCTATTCCTGTCTGTTTTATCCTAGCAACTCTGATGGGAACGGGAATTCATTTGCAAGCAGTAGATTTGCCTTTCCCTGAAATCGTCGTCGCTACATCGGTCGTGCTTTTTGGAATTTTGTTAGCCTTGAAAAATACTAGGGTTAATCCGCCAAAATTTTATGGCATCGCTTTAGCTGCTTTAGCCACTCTAGCGGGAATTTTTCACGGTTATGCCTATGGAGAAGCCATTATTGGGGCGCAGATGACCCCTTTGCTTGCCTATCTAGCAGGTTTTGCTATGATTGAGTTAATTATTGCTGTAGTAGCTTTAGCGATTGGCAAGGTTATTTTAGAAAAATTTACCAATCAACCTTTTCCCGTCATGCGATCGCTAGGATTGGCAATCTCTGCTATTGGAGTTGTTTTTTTAACGTCTGCGGCAATCGGCTAATTGATCGCTTCAGCCATCAATAAATCATTTCTCGATTGATAGGGAGTTGGGAGAAGATAGCTTGCTTCTAACTCTCTAATTTTTAGAGAAGGTTTACAATCCTTGACTTTTTCTTGACTATATCGTGTGAAGATCTTATATCATCTCCTGATAGCGATCGTGAGCGCGATCGCTGTTACTGGTTACAATAAAAGCAATTCTGAATTTAACTTAACTTTAATAATCCTGTTAACCCTTTAAAAATAAGTAATATCTCTTATGAACACCATTAAAGAAGCTATTAAATCTATCTTGAATCAATTACCGGATGATTGTTCAATAGAAGATATTCAGTACCATCTATATGTTCTTGAAAAAATCCGTCAAGGACTAGCTGTTGCAGATACAGAAAATAGGCTAAAACAGGAGGAAGTCGAAGGACTTCTAAACAAATGGCTTATCGAATAACTTGGTCACCTAAAGCAGTAGAAGATGTGGATGTCATTGCCACATACATAGCCCGTGACTCGCCTTCTTATGCGGCGGCGGTGGTACAAAAAATCATCGATACTACCCGCCATCTTAGCGAATGTCCTTTGGCTGGGTCGATTGTATCTGAATTTAGCGATCCAGCTTTTAGAGAAAAATGTGCCTATACCTATCGCATCATCTATCGAGTAGAAGATGAAGTTGTCACGGTTGCTGCTGTGATTCACACCAAGCGGTTACTCGGTTTAAACGGGTAGTTTGAAACCTATCTATCGAGAAATTGCGGATGGCGCTTAAATTTAGCGATCCTGAACGTATTGTTTACCCCTTTTAAGGCATTCATGCGCCTTCTGAAGTTCAATTCCTAAATACCCAATATGATCCGGTTGTATTGCACTCGAAGCGGCACATATTTCTCGAACCAACAGTAGCGGATTTCTCCCAGAGTAACAAGCAACAACTTCTCCACTTCCAGGGGTTGTTTGCTTAACAACTATTTTGCCTCCTTCAATTTCAATTAAAAAGTTACCTGAAGGATCGTAATAGTCTCGCTGATTATTAATAATTGCATATTGATTGGCAATTAAAGTATCTACATTCTCCCAAGTATCATCATAGATATGGGCGCTTTGACTAATAGTAATCAATGGCCCCATACGTAATTCATAGTCAGATCGCGATTCAATTTCATCACGGATATACTGTTGCAATGCTCTCAATCCCATCGCATTAGCCGGCCATGCAGCAAACATATCATTACTGCGAAGGGTTGCTGTTAAGGATAACTCATTATCAACTACTCTTATCCAAATATGATTAAGACAGGGACTACCACCTATGAGATGATCTTTGACATCCCATAAGGACATTACTGCACTCGCAGCATCAATTTCTCCAATTAATTTAGTAATCACTTGCTCAATTTGATCTCGTCCAAACCAGGAACGCAAGCGTTGACCATAAGTATATTTGACCCCTTCAGTATAAGGAGCATCATCAAGAATTTGAGGAATATATTCTCCCAAAAAAACTCTATCAATTGGTAGATAGTTGGGTTCTGGGAAATAAAAATCATAAGGTTCCTCGGTAACAACAGCCACTAAATCGATTAGTTCTTGCCATTTTCCATCATAACCAGTAGGTCGAATTGTTCCCGTTGTTTTAATTCGATGTAGAATTTTTACCCAAGTTTCTGCTATGGTTTTTCCTTCTATTCGATGTCCATATCTTGGGCCAGGTAATACGGTAGGACTAATTTCTACTTCAGGAAAAAGTAACGGTTCTCCCCAGATTAAGCGTGTAGATTTTTGTGTACAATTCTTGACAAAATTAATGGCTTCTGAAATAGATTTTGCTTCTTGATATTCTAGAGAATGTCGTAATTTTTCTAAGATATCAGCAGGAATTTCAATATCAATATAACCTGTAATGGGCGAGCGAATTATCCAACAATCTCGTCCGGTATCGCTTTTCCCTTTGATAAATCCATTCCGAAAGAAATCTAATAAACACTCACAACCGCCAGCATTTTTATCCTCTTTAGTGGCATTTAAAATTACTAGAAATTGGACATGAGGATTAGCTAGTAAATTTCTCATTAATGGACTGATTCCTCGTGTTGGAGAATAGAGATTACCAATGACAGCAAATTCGTTATTGTTTAAGTGCTTGGCAACCGATTGTCGAACCGTCCATCCGGTAATAACTGCTGTTTGTCCATGCCCACAAATTAACTGATTAGGCTTATAGTGTGGTTGGTAGTTAAACTGAGAAGTAATCTTAGTTGCTGTCATAGAATTTTGTAAAAAATTTAATTTTTCCCTGTTATGAACTCAAGGTAATTTTAGAAAGATTAAAAATTAATAGATGTAACCTGTTTGCTTGAGAAAAGTCATTAACTGGGTGATAAATCTTTGTCCGCTACTGCTGTCTCCGTAACCTTGTTGCAACTGTTGTCTTGCTTCGTCTTGTTGGCCGAGAAGATACATAGCGGCGACATAGGCAGCCATTGCACTTTTAGCTTGTTCGGCCCCATATTGGGAACGAATGCTTTGATAAGCTTCTAGAGAGTCGGCGGCACTTAGGTAAAGCGGGTAGGGAAATTCTTTGGTAACGTTTTTCAACTGTCCTTCTTGGTAGCGCCAGATTTGTATGGGAGCATAGGAGGTGGCAATGCTGCCAAATTTGTCGCGGAAGCGGTCATCGAAAGCAACTAACTCGCCAAAGCCATCATTATCTAAATCGGCCAGCTTGCGATCGCCTTCTTGACGTGAAATGATACTCAGCCAGTAGCCACTATTATAGTTTCCCCAAAATTGGGTTCTGACTTGATATTGTCTTAACTGAGGGTTGTAAGAATAAATAAACGAAGACGAACAACAATTGTTTTTTGCTTCGGCGACATCGACGATGACTTCAGGTTCTCCGTTGCTGTCGAGATCGAGGATAATTACATCAGCATCGCTTGCTTTGAAGCCGTATCTTTTGTTGTAGTTAGGCAACTGCTGAACTGGTATCGCCGCAGATGTTACCATTTGACGATCTCTAGTAATTTGGATGCGGAGATCGCGTAAAAAGCCTCCATCCTGTAAATAGGTGAGTTTAGCATCGACAACAACAGTACCGTTGTCTACTGTATCGCTAGAGGCGGCCATTAAGACATTGGGCGCGATCGCGACTAGAGGGAGACTGCTAAATAATGCAATAAGACTATCAATCAGTAACCGTCTGGGCATTGTTAATTTTTCATTTCACCTTTGAGTTGTTTAATTGTAATATTAAGCTTCCTCAACAACGTGATCGCCGATCTTGTAGTCTTTATTAATCTTTAAATTGAGATCGATCTAAAGGTTGACGTGGAGTCGAAGGAGGACTGGGAGAAACGTTGCGCCATAGCACCAATGGGAGACTAAGAATTCCCAAAGTCATAACTACTGCCGTCATCATCCAAACCATCAGTCGATTAGGTCGATAGTTTCCCCGCTCAATTTGCCAAAATACCTGATTATAGTGCCAAGCTGCTAGAGCGATCATGATAACGCCGAAGATAATTAGCAGCGATCCCAATGTTTCTGAACTAAATGGAGAATGGCTGTAAGCGTTTTGTTGAGCCAAAGAAGACTGAAGTTGTCTCAAAAAAAGACCAAATCGAGCAATAGCGAAGCCAAAAGCAATCAAAGCAATAGATGTGCGTAACCAGGCCAGAAAAGTCCTCTCGTTAGCTTGATGCTCGCGTTGACGGTCAATTTTTGGCTCTTGGCTCATTATATTAGTGACTGGTGATTGGTGACTGAATCAATCCAAAATCCAAAATCCTTTCATCCAATAACTGATAACTGTCTCCCTCTTCCTTTTACTTCTGCCCGCCATTTTGAGGTAGAGACAATTCTACACTAGAACCTCGGTCATAGATGGCGATATCCCATTGTCCGGTACGGTTGCTTTCAAAGGCGATAAAGCGTCCATTGCCGCTAATGGTTGGCTGACGCACTTCGCCTAACCAATTTTTGCTGATATTTTTTGTCTGTAGCGTTTGGCGATCGTAAAGAAAAATATCGGGTTTGCCTGACTCTTCGGAAACATAAACGATATAGCGACCGTCTGCACTAATGTCTGGCTGATCTTGCAGAATGCCGCGTTGGTTTAGTCCGGGTAGGGGTACGAGACGGCGGTTTTGTAGGTCGTAGAGCCAAATTGTTCTCTGTGCTTGGCGATCGGAAGCCAATACTAAATAGCGACCATCGTAGGAAAAGCGAGGATTTTGTTCTGCTGAGGTCGTATTGAGACTAGAGCCAAAATTTTCTGGAGGTGGAGTGACGAGACTAGAATCACTACAACCACTCAATCCAGAAAGAACAACAATTGCCAAGAGGTTAAGGCAAAGATTTTCAAAGTTAAGAAAGGGCTTGTTGGGGACTGGTTTGCGTGCTGGCAATCGGTAAAGCGCAACAATTTTCGTCGTTGAGACAGACCTTCCCCCAGTGTAG
>CAYTUO010000049.1:0-16684 GCA_964441015.1 uncultured Pleurocapsa sp. | reverse complement strand
TGTTGGCAAAAGAAAGGTGATTTCCCTCACTAAAGCCTCAACAGGTTACGGAAATAACTTTACTTACCTCCCTTTGAGTATTGTTCATAGATTGCTCCAATTCAAGCCCGATGTGATCTTTTCCAATGCGTTTGGAGTTTGGACGATTTTAGCACTGTTATTTAAGCCGCTAGGTCGTTGGAAAGTCGTGATTGCTTATGAAGGTAGTTCCCCTAGCGTCGATTATCGCAATTCTGCTCCTCGTCTCGCCCTGCGACGGGCAATGGTAAAAGCAGCAGATGCTTGTATCTCGAACAGTCACGCGGGTGGGGTTTATTTAACAAAAGTTCTTGGCGCACCAGAAGATCGAGTTTTTGTGCAACCCTATGAAGTTCCTTCTGCTGAGTCTCTATCAAAGCAAATTACAGAAACACCGAAGGATCTTCTGTCACTTCATCGCCCTGTCTTTCTCTTTGTCGGCGGGATTATTCCCAGAAAAGGACTCCAGTTTCTCCTAGAAGCTTGTGCTATTTTGCAAGCGCAAGGATGCGATCGCTATACCTTACTCGTTGTGGGAGATGGGCCGCAGCGAGAGGAACTAGAAACGTTTGCACAGGAAAAAAAATTGGGCGATCGCGTGCGTTGGATCGGACGAGTAGACTATAACCAATTGGGGGCTTATTTTGCCAAATCTGACGTATTTGTCCTGCCCACTCTAGAAGACACTTGGGGAATGGTCGTACTCGAAGCGATGGTTTTAGGTAAGGCAATTCTCTGTTCTCAATGGGCGGGCGCTTCAGAATTGGCGATCGCTGGTGAAAATGGTTATTGTTTCGATCCCTACAAACCTGAAAAAATAGCTCAATTGATGCGGCGTTTTATTGACAATCCCGATCTAGCCATTGCAATGGGGAAAAAATCAAAAGAGATCATGAGACAATACACGCCAGAAGCAGCAGCACTCTTTTTGAGTAAGGTAATTTCGTTTCTGTTTAAGCAGTGAACTACTGCAACTTTAATCTCCTACAAAAATTTCAAGATGTCGCTATCATTTCTCTCCAGTAATCAACTTCTTTCGCTTTTTTTAGAAAAAAAATCTCTTAAAAGTTTTTCCACAGAATCCCTAGATGGATTGAGAGGACTTGCTGCGATCGCTATCTTGATACAGCACCTAAAAGGTAACGATCTACTCCCCCTAGCAATCGAATTTGAAGGAGACAACTTAGGAAGAGTAGGAGTTTGTTTATTTTTTGTACTCAGTAGTTTTTTATTAACCACTAAATTTATTATCAAGCCGGATATTAATTTAAAGAATAGTGGTCTATGGATCAAATATGCTCAGAAGCGAATTCTGAGAATTTCTCCACTCTATATATTTGTGTTGGCAGTTTATTGTATTTTCCCTGGTTTTAAATATAGTATTGCTAATTTTGGGAAACATTTAATTTTAATTGAAGGTCTCGGTCATTTTTGGACGATACCCGTCGAGATGTTTTTTTATCTAACGCTTCCTTTAGTTGTCTATATTATTAATCGTTTAGCAAAACAAAATCTATTGCAGGTAATCCTTTATTTGTCTGGCATCTTGGGAATTGTATATGCCCTCGGCTTAGGAACTATCCCACCATCTGGTTTTTCCACGCCTTCTCTTTTTCCCTACTTATCCGTGTTTTTGATGGGATCGCTTGCGTCTTTAGTCCATGTCAAACTATTAGCTCTACCCGAAAATTTGAAAAATCGATTTCATTATCTCTTTGAAATAGCCGCATTTATTTTGATTTTAGTGGCAATTCCTGTAATTTTTTACTTTCATAAATTACCGAAAGAAGCCATCAACCTTATCTATGGTTTGATGGGATCAAGCTTTTTAATTTTTCATTTGCACGGACAAGGAACTCTTAAAAAAATTCTCGGATCTCCCTTACTTTGCTTTTTTGGAACTATTAGTTTTGGAATTTATTTATGGCACAATGCTATCCTGGGTTATGTAGATGCTCGTCTTCATGCACCAGATCCTTTAAAAATATTAGTTATTTTTGGACTGACTTTATTAATTGCAAGTGCTAGCTATCTTGCAATAGAACGCCCGTTTATCAAGCTCAAATTTAATTTGAATTTTGCCAACAAAGACGCAAAACAAGTCCATAGATGAAATCTTTAAAAGTTCTCGTTTCTGCTTATGCTTGTAGACCTGGCGAGGGATCGGAACCTGGGGTAGGCTGGAATGTGGTTCGAGAGTTGGTCAAATATCACAATGTTTGGGTTCTGACACGGGAAAATAATCGTCCGGCCATTGAGGCAGAATTAGCCAAAAATCCTCTGCCTGTACATTTTATCTACTGTGAACCATCCCGCTCGATCCAAATCCTAAACCGCAAGCAACGGTTGGTTTACCTGCATTACTATCTCTGGCAAATTAAAGCTTATCTCGTCGCTCGCCAACTTCATCAAGAGGTAAGCTTCGATCTAGTACACCATGTCACTTATGTTCGGCATTCGGTTCCCAGTTTTCTCGCCTTGCTCCCGATTCCCTTTATTTGGGGGCCGGTTGGCGGCGGAGAATCAACCCCTCAGACCTTCTGGAAAGATTTCAGCCTTAGGGGAAAATTGTATGAGATAGTTAGGGACTTTGTTCGTACTTTAGGAGAACTTGACCCGTTTGTCAGTCTGACGGCTCGACGGAGTGTTTTAGCAAGGGGAACGACAGAAGAAACCGCCAAGCGACTGCACCAATTAGGGGCAACTAAGGTAGAGATTTATTCCCAATTGGGCTTATCATCTGAAGAGATTGATCGCCTTGCCCAATACGGACAGACTGAGCGAAATTCAGTCAGATTTATTAGTATTGGTCGGCTTTTGCACTGGAAGGGGTTTCATCTGGGGTTGCGTGCTTTTGCCCAGGCAGATTTGCCCGATGATGCCGAATATTGGATTATAGGAGATGGGCCAGAGCGATCGCGTCTTGAGGCTCTTGCAGCAAGCTTAGGGATTCGTCACCGAGTCAAATTTTGGAGTCAGTTATCGAGAGAAGATACCTTGCGTCAACTCGGAGAATGTCTAGCACTGGTTCATCCTAGCCTTCATGACTCTGGCGGATTAGTCTGTCTCGAAGCAATGGCGGCGGGTTGTCCAGTCATTTGTCTAAAGTTAGGCGGCCCAGCACTGCAAGTGACAGAAGAAACTGGCTTTATAATAACGGCTGATACTCCTAGCCAAGCGGTACAGGATTTGGCAAGTGCGATGACTCAGTTAGTTCAAGATGCCGAGTTGTGGAAGCGCATGAGTCAAAAGGGCAGGCATCGGGTTCAGGAGGTCTATAGCTGGCAAATTAAAGGTCAGTTATTGGCTCAACTTTACGAAAAGTTACGCGATCGCCAATAACAGAAATGGTTGTAGATTCTAACGGTTCAGAAAATATATGATTAGCGTCGTCATGCCTACCTATAATGCCTCAAAATTTGTCGCGCAAGCGATTGAGAGCATTTTGAATCAAACCTTTTCTGAATTTGAACTGCTGATTGTAGACGATGGCTCGACAGATAATACTCTAGACATCGTAAAAAGTTATGCCGAAAAAGACGATCGCATCCGGATCATTCAATCCGAACATGGCGGCCCCAGTAAAGCCAGAAATATCGCTATTGCTGCCGCTCATTATCCCTGGATTGCCATTCTCGATGCAGATGATATTGCCTTGCCTCATCGTCTGGAAACTCAAATCAAAATGGCGAAGGCCAATCCCGATGTGGTTGCCTGGGGAGCAGCCGTACATCACATGAATTCAGAAGGCAAAATTCTCAGTATTTCTCCTTTGGGCCCCAAAACTGAGGAAGAGTTTTACCAGATGCGCCAAGAAGGGCACGTCGTAAACTTAAACCATCCAACCGCCTTACTAAAAAAAGAGATTGTTTTAAGGGTTGGCGGATACAATCCCCAATTTTTAGCCGCTCAAGATCTCGAACTTTTGGATCGAATGGCAGAATACGGCCCAATTTTGGCAATCTCGCAGCCCCTGACTTTATACCGAGTCCATTCACAAAGTATCTCCATGCAGCGCTTCTTTTTGCAAAGACAAGCCATGAGATACGTCAGAAATCGTCATTTGGCAAGACTAGCTGGGAAAAAGGAGCCTACCTTTGAGGAATATCTGAAAGAATGCAAGCAACGCCCTTGGTTAGTGCGTCTGAGCAAACAATTGCAAACACTGGGAATGTTTTACTATCGGAGAGCGGGTTTATCGATTGGTGAAAAACAATACATCCAGGGGGGATTTTATTTGGGAATATCAGTTGTTTTAAATCCGCAATATTCAATCCGCCGCCTTTGGGGTCAGGTGCTTTCTCCGAAAACTCGCCAAACTATAGAAAAATCAAGCACTTCGATAGGTTTGTCGTGAACGTTATTATTTTTAACAGTCTTCTCCTTCCCCCTTCTCAAACGTTTATTCGCGATCCAGCAGAGAAGTTGCAAAAGTTTACTGCTTATTATGTAGGATCGCGGCGAGTCAAAGGCTTAGATTTACCCCCTGAGCGGACTTTGGTCGTCAATCAAGGAAACCTCGTCGGTCAAATCCAGGAAGGATTGTTTAAAGTGACAGGGTTTGCCCCCCAATTCTATCGACAGGTTCAGCAGTTAAATCCTGCCCTCATTCACGCTCAGTTCGGACTTAGCGGTGTCCTAGCGTTGCCTTTAGCGCGATCGCTTAAAGTTCCTCTGTTGGTTCATTACCGTGGGGCTGATGCCACAGTCACAGAAGCTTCTTCTCGCTATACTTCCCTCAACCACTGGATTTACTTTCAGCGCAAAGAAGCACTCAAACGGGAAGCGCGGTTATTTATTACCGTTTCTAAATTCATTAAGGAAAAATTAGTCGAACAAGGTTTTCCAACAGAAAAAATTATTCCTCATTATCACGGTGTCGATCTGGTGAAATTTTGCCCCGATTCCGATCTTGTCCGCGAACCCGTGGTACTATTTGTCGGTCGCCTGACTGAAAAGAAAGGGGGCGAGACCCTTATTCGGGCAATGGCTAGAGTGCAGTCCGAATTACCAGAGTTAGAATTCATCGCGATCGGTGATGGCCCCCTCAAAGCCAATCTAGAAGCTTTAGCAGAGAAATTGCTCAAACGCTATCGTTTTTTGGGAGTACAGCCGCCAGAAGTCGTCAGACATTGGATGAATCGCGCTCGTCTGCTAGCAGCCCCCAGTATCACGGCCGCCGACGGCGATTCGGAAGGATTGCCCAATGTTGTTCTCGAAGCGCAAGCAATGGAACTTCCAGTCGTTAGTACTATTCATGCCGGAATTCCAGAAGCCGTCATTCATGGAGAAACAGGCTTTTTGGTTGCCGAACGAGACGATGAGGGACTGGCTGACTATACTCTTAAGTTGTTGAAAGATGCCGAACTATGGCAGTGCTTTAGCACCAACGGACGAAAACATATGAGAGTTAATTTTGATCGCGCCAAACAGACTCAAGTTTTAGAGAAAATTTATGAGGCTGTTTTGTCGGGAGAGATTTGAATTATGATGAGCAAAAAACGGTTGATTGTTCTGCTAATATTAGGGCTATTGGTAGCGCTACTCGCTCGTGGAACCGCGTGGCTGACCCGTCAGAGAACGTTTCTCAGATGGACTCAAGAGTTGGCAGTGCCGTTTTTTGTGATTACACCTGCAAAAGCACAGTCATTGGAGCTTCCTAGCGATTTGGGATTCGTTAATGTCAAAGACTTGGGCGCTCATGGCGATGGCATTACCGATGACACGGAAGTCCTAAAGCAAATTTTCGGTCGCAACAAAAAAGATCCCGACGGTGAAATTCGCTCGATTTACATCCCAAACGGGGTTTATTTGCTGAGCGATACTCTAGAATGGGGCGACAAAAGAAAAAACGCGATCGGGCAGAGTCGCGACGGGGTTGTTTTTAAGCTTAAGGATAATTGTCCTGGTTTTCAAGACTCCGAAAATCCTAAAAAAGTCCTGCAAATCGAATTCGGTCACGGCGGACAAAACTTCAATCAGCGTCTGAGCAACATTACGGTGGACATTGGTAAAGGCAACCCAGGCGCGATCGCGATTGGCTTTCATACTAACAATGGTGGGGGAATCTCTGATGTGGCGATTCGTTCTAGCGATCCCCAAAAACGCGGACATACGGGTTTGAGTTTGGATAAGCCTTGGCCGGGGCCAGGATTGATTAAAAATCTTTCCGTAGATGGTTTCGACATTGGGATATTTATCACCCACGACCAATACAGCATGACCTTTGAGCATATTACGCTCGCCAATCAGCGAAAAGTCGGATTCATCAATTCTTGGAATAGCGTAGCAATTCGTGACCTCAAGAGTATGAATCGCGTTCCAGCCATAGAAAATCGCGGGAAGATGGCACTCATGGCACTGATTGAAGCACAATTGACTGGTGGCGATCGCAGCGTCTCTGCTATTGTCAACCACAGCGATGGTGTGTTATTTGCCAGGGATATCAAAACGCAAGGATATGGAAAGGCGATCGACAATCGGGCCGGCCATCAGCAGCCAATCGATGAACCCAATGTAGATGAGTTTGTCTCTCATGGCATCTCCAGTCTGTTTCCCAGTCCCCAACATTCCCTGAGACTGCCTATAGAAGATCCACCCGATATCCCCTACGGCAATCCAAGTACTTGGGTTAGCGTTACCCAGTTTGGTGCTAAACCTGATGACAAGAAAGATGATGGTGCTGCCATTCAGCAAGCGATCGATTCGGGAGCAGAAACCATTTACTTTCCTAATGGCATCTATCTTTCCCAGCAAAGCATTCGGGTTCGCGGAAACGTTCGCCGCCTCCTCGGTTTCGATGCTAGAGCGATCTTTAAAGTCCCTAATCGCCCTGCATTTATCATTGAAGATGGCAAACACGATGCTGTCGCTGTCGAGGTGAAAAGTTATTATGGCAACGAAAGCAGTTACTGGATCGAACACGCCTCGAAACGGACGTTGGTCATGAGTCGCGGTAGCTATATCAACACCGTACCGGGTGGCAAGGTTTTTATCGAAGATAGCGCTTCTGTTCCCTTGATCTTCGATCGCCAAAAGGTCTGGATTCGGCAGATTAACACCGAAAGCTACGATCGCAATCCTCACATTGTCAACAAAGGCGGCGATCTGTGGATTTTAGGCCTGAAAACCGAGAAAGACCGCACGATTATCGGCACCTATAATGGCGGACGGACTGAGGTACTTGGCGGACTCCTCTATAAGAATCGAGAGCGTATTGGGCCTGCGCCAGCGTTTATTTGTGAAGATGCTTCTGTCAGCCTTATTTATCGTAACAAAGGCAAACCCTACCAAACTCAGGTACTAGAGAAGCGCGATGGCGTAAGCAAAGAATTTCTTGTTCGAGATATGCCTGCCTCCAACTGGCGAATGCCATTATATGTCGGTTACCAAGAAAAAATTTAATTAATTTGGGAGCGTTACTAATGAATCAAAATAATCAAGGATATCTTTACATCGCGATCGGTTCTAAATATATTGAAGAAGCTTCTATCTCTGCCAAGAGTTTAAGGCGTGTCGATCCTAATGCTCGGATTACTTTAGTCACCGATCAAGCCATTCAAGAAGATGTGTTTGATAACGTAATTATTCATCCAGATACTGTGACTAACTGGCGAGAAGGATTATCTTATAAAGTCAGACATATTTATGAATCTTCTCCCTATGAAAAAACTTTTTTTGTGGATTCAGATACCTATTTTTATGAAAGCTGTACAGAATTATTCGATTTATTAGACTACTTTGAACTCTGTATGGCTCTAGCTCATGGAGATAGTCATGCGGCTTCCGTCAATAACAAGCGTTTGAGTGCTTGTCATCCCTACAATACTGGCATTATTCTCTACAAAAAGAATGCTAAAAATGATGCACTATTTAAAACCTGGCAAAGCCTTTATGACACAAAATTAAAAGAAAATCAATTAACTGGAAAAGAGAGCGATCAAACGGCTTTTATGGAAGCACTTCTTCAGTCTGACTCTAGAGTTTATGTTCTCCCCGATATCTGGAATGCGAGGACACCCTGTTACCTTTCTCTATACGGAACTGTAAAGGTCGTTCATGGCAGACATAGCGATTATGAAAAACTGCTATCAACTATCAACATAACGGCACGTGGTAGAGGCTGGAATCCTTCCAGAAAAAAATGTGAATACTATCATGAACCTAAAGTTATTACCCAGATCAAAGAATTAATCAAAGATCGTATCCCGACGATCAGGAAAGTTTATCAGAAATTTTTCGTAACTTTTGAGAAAAGAAGCATTAAAACTCACTAGAATAAAATGTTTAATTTTAAGGAGAATTCTTTATGACGCTGCCCAATTTTCTCATCGTCGGTGCAGCCAAAGCTGGTACAACTTCTCTCTATCAATATTTGAAAGCACATCCACAAATTTATATGAGTTCCGTCAAGGAACCTCGATTTTTTGGACTCGTAGGAGAAAAGCCAAACTTTAAGGGAGTGGGTGACGAAAAAGTAAATTCTACCCTCATCACTGACCCAGAAATCTATCAAAAACTTTTTCAAGGAGTTTCTAGAGAAAAAGCAGTTGGCGAAGCTTCTACTTGGTATCTTTACAGTGAAAAAGCTCCCGTACAAATTCAACATTATATTCCTAATGCCAAACTCATTGCTGTTCTTCGTAATCCGGTCGATCGCGCCTATTCTAACTTTTTACATCAACGATATCGTTCCAGTGAAGAACCTCTGGCTGACTTCGCTCAAGCTTTAGAAGCAGAAGAATTTCGCATTCAAAACAACTGGCGACCTTTTTGGCATTACAAAAATATGGGCTTTTATTCTGTTCAATTAAATCGTTATTTCCAATTGTTTCCTGCCAGCCAGATTAAAGTTTATCTTTATGAAGATCTGACTCATCATCCAGAAAAAATGTTAAAAGATATCTTTCAATTTTTAGAAGTAGATGATAATTTTTTGCCTAATTTATCTCAGAAGTTTTACCAATCTTATCGTCCTAAAAATAGAGTATTGCATTCCTTAGTCATGAGACCAAATTTGCTTAAATCTGCTTTTAAATCAATTCTTCCTACTCAGATGAAACAGTACTTTGGCAGCAATGTTCGCACGCTCGATCGCAAAATCAATTCTGCACCTTTGGAAGCGAAACTATCACAAGATCTTCGCAAGCAACTCATCCAAGAATATCAAGAAGATATTTTTAAACTTCAAGACTTAATTCAACGCGATCTATCCGCATGGCTAACTTGCTAAATGTGTCTACTGACTCGAAGTTATTTTAAAACTAAGTAGATAAGGCATATTCGTAAGCTTTTGACAAGGCTTCAAGTGCCGCACTTTGACTAAATCGAGCCGTTACAACTTGGAAGGCATTCTCCGAAAATTGATTGGCTCTTAACTTATCGTCGAGCAACCGAAGAATTCCCTGGGCAATACTTTGCGGGTTTTGTGGATCGACAAATTCACAATCGTGACTCGGTACAAAATAGTCCGTCCAAGGGCGAATGCATCCTAGAACCATAGGCGTTTTTGTTAAGGCAGCTTCCATAGCTGTGCGACCAAAACTTTCAGCCGTCGAAGGCCCGACGAAGATATCAGCATCAACATACAAGCTGTCTACATCATTCACATGACCGAGAAAATGGACGGAATTACCTAAATCTTTGGCTTTTTCTTGACACTTAACCAGTAGATCTCCCTCACCTGCCATAACTAAAACAGCATTTGGGTACTGAGCAACAACATATCGAAAGGCCTCGATGGTCTGAAGTGGACTCTTTCGCACGGTCATCCTACCGCAAAAAAGTATCACCGGTACATCTGGTGGAAGCGATAAACGGCGACGAAGACTCCCCGACTGGATTGGTTTTGGTTCCATAATATTAGGAACAGCAAAGACTTTTTCTGCTGGAATTCCGGCATCAATTTGTACTTGTCGCTCCATTTCACTGGGAACAATAATGGCAGATACGAAGCGACTACAACTCAGTTGCCTTTCTCGCCAGGTAGGTTCCGTATGCGGCTCAAATTGACTCGGCCCCCGTAGAGTTACAACTAGAGAAGTCCGTGCAGGGATCAGTCGGCGAAGTAGACCCAGGTTTGGCGAAACCCTCGCTATACCCGATTGCAAGTGTACAATCTCTGTGGGGGGGCGATCAAAATGGGAACCGAGTAAGCCAAGACCTAACTCGAATGCCGTAACCCGTTTAATGGGAAAGTCGTATTTGGTCGTCAATTCATCAAATTTTTGTTTTTGTTTCTGAAGCCATACCCAAACCTCAACCTGTCTTCCGAGAGACTTTTCTGCCTGTGCCTGACGCAGCGAACTGAGAATAGAACCGCCTAGAGATTGCGATCGAATAATGTGGAGAACTCGATGAGGATATGGCTGATTCAGATTCATAAGTTATGCTGTCTTCAGTAACTATTCAATTAATATTTACAACACTCTACAGAAATTTGACATCAGATGCGTATTCTGAGCATCCATAACACTTATCAAATTCGCGGCGGCGAAGACGAGTCCACTCAAGCAGAAGAAAACCTTTTGCGAGAAATGGGGCACCAAGTAGAGGTGTATCGGGAGAGTAATGATCGCATTGCCACCTTTAATTCAGTACATTTGGCTTTTAGGACTATTTGGTCTGTGGAAGCTTACCAGCGAGTTCGACAGCAGTTGATGCGATCGCCGACGGATATCGTACACATTCAGAATTTTTTTCCCTTAATTTCCCCCTCAGTATACTATGCCGCTCGGTCTGAAGACGTTCCTGTCGTCCAAACTCTCCGAAATTACCGTCTTATTTGTCCCAATGGGCTTTTTTTTCGAGACGATCGCGTCTGTGAGGACTGCTTAGGCAAATTTATTCCCTATCCCGGCGTATTACACGCTTGCTACCGACAAAACCGAGCAGCGACAGCGACAACAGCAGCTATGATCGCAGTTCACCGTACCATACGCACCTGGACTCAACAAGTCAATCTCTTCATCACGCTCAGCCAGTTTGCGCGACAGAAATTTATTGAAGCGGGCTTTCCCCAAGAAAAAATCGTCGTCAAATCCAACTTTGTCCACCCAGATCCAGGTATAGGAAAAGGTTGCGGTAATTATGCTCTTTATGTCGGCAGACTTTCGGTAGAAAAAGGACTCGATATTCTCTTGGAAGCTTGGAAGCATCTCAATAGTCCAATTCCTCTCAAAATTGTTGGAGATGGCCCTTTAGTAGAGCAGGTTCTGGAAGTCTCAAAACAACTACCACAAGTCGAATGGCTCGGACGCAAACCTTTAGCAGAAGTTTACGAACTGATGGGAGAAGCAATGGTTTTAATTTTCCCCTCGAAATGGTACGAAACCTTTGGCCGCGTAGCAGTAGAAGCTTTTGCTAAAGGCACTCCGGTGATTGCAGCCAATCTTGGGGCGATCGCAGAACTGGTTGACCACCAGCGAATTGGACTCCATTTTTCTCCTAGTGACGCTGAGGATCTGGCGGCTAAAATGGAATGGGTTTTAACTCATCCAAAAGAACTCAGACAGATGCGTCAAGAGGCAAGGGCTGAGTTTGAAGCTAAATATACGGCAAAGGAGAATTACGCTCAGCTTATGAAAATTTATTCTCTGGCTAGTGGCACATAAATTTTGACAGAGAAAAGCTTTAAATTAAATGCTAGATAATAATAACAGGATCGGCAGTCATAACTTTAAAACACTACCAGAGAAACGAAAAGGATATCTTCAGCTTTCTCTTCTGGTAATCTTTGCTTTTATCACAGTTTTTTTTCCGCGCCTTCTCGTCCTCATAAATGCTCCCTCATTTATTAATGTTTTGCATATGGGCTTGGTTCCCATACTCTGCGTTATTGTTCTCTGCAAAACTAAGGTTAAAGACCGCAAACAAATTGCAATTAGTAAAGAATTATTGATAGCTTTAATCATCTTTTTGGGAGTCAATCTAGCTAGCGCTCTTTTGAATCATGCTGGTACGATTAATGCATTTGTTAATTTTTTATTGTTATGCGAGCATTTTTTATTCTTGCTCATGATAATTAGCCTGCCCATGACTCCCGAAAAGTTGAAGCAATTTCGAGACTATCTCGTGTTGGCTTCTGCTTTTCATATCGGGTTTGCTTATGTGCAGCGTTATATTTTTCAGTGGCACCTGTTGCCAGGTCTTCAGGACAATATTAAAGGAGTTTTTATCTTCCAGGGATCTGGGCACGTTGTAGGAGCATCTGTAGCGCTGACCTTTGGCGTATACTATGCGATCGCAGCAAAAAATCGTCCTCTCTGGCTCCGTGCGGCTGTTTTTCTAGCCACATTTTGGCATACGAATATGGCTGATGCGAAGCAAGTCATTCTTGTCTTTGGGCTAGCAGGAATATTTCTATTGTTGACTAAATTCGACAATATAGCAGAAGCTCTCAAGTTTCTAATTGTTTTGGTGCTAATAATTTATCTCTTTTTCTGGCTCATCAACAATGTTCCAGGCTTCGGTGCTTTTAGAACTTGGATGAGACCAGAAATTTATGGGCCTGATGGAGCAGCAACTTTGCTGAAAACAGCACCATTTCGGATTGTTCCTACCTACTATACTTCTCCTTTGCATCCTTGGCTAGGTCTTGGCCCTGGTCATACGGTTGGGCGGTTGGGCGGTTGGATGCTCAATGACTATAGGGATTTACTAAGACCATTAGGGTCTACCATACATCCTGCTAGTCGAGATGTTTGGCAGGCAATTAGAGAAAGTTGGCTAGGAAGCCAATCTAGTATGTTTTCTCCTTTGTTCGGTTGGGCTGGGGTTTGGGGAGATCTGGGATGGGTTGGGATAGGTTCGTTTATCTATGTTTGGTCTGTTGTTTGGCGGAGAATTTGTTTTGACGATGTTTGCCGATTTTTTGTTTTAACAATATTTGTCTTTGGTCTAGTTTTTTCTCAAATGGAAGAACCAGGTTACATGATTTATGTTGTCTCTATCATTGGTCTTCGATGGCAAGAATACCAATTAACAGCCCGAAGGTCATCTCAAATAAACAGGCAAGAAAATTCCTCTGAGTTTCATTTTGAATAATTTTCAAAAATAGCTTAATAATAAGTGCCTAAACAAAATTAATTACACATCCTCCGCGCTATTCCCCGTTCCCTGTTCCCTGTTCCCTGTTCCCTTTTTCAACTAGGTAATTTATTTTGTGCAACTACTTATCTATGTATGACTTTGCAATTATCGGTGGGGGAATTGTTGGCCTGTCTACCGCCCTAGCTTTGGGTCAGCGTTATCGAGAGGCTAACATTCTGGTTCTGGAAAAAGAAAGCAGTTGGGCGTATCACCAAACTGGCAATAACAGTGGCGTGATTCATTCTGGTATCTATTACAAACCAGGAAGTTTTAAAGCAAAGTTTTGTCGAGAAGGAAACCGCTCGATGGTGGCATTTTGCCAAGAGCATGATATCGATTATGAAATCTGCGGTAAGGTAATCGTAGCAACTGAGCCAGAAGAGTTACCATTGCTGGACAATCTCTATCAACGAGGTTTGGAAAATCAAATCGAAATTGCAAGGATAAGCGGGGAGGAAGTAAGAGAAATTGAACCCCATGTCCGTTGCTTAGCTGGAATTAGAGTGTATTCGACTGGAATTGTTGACTACAAGCAGGTTTGTCAAAAATATGTGGAACTGATTGCTGCTCAAGGAGGGCAACTTCGCCTCAATACTAAAGTTAAAAAAATTGTTGAAAGCGATCGCGCATCGGTTCTAGAAACTAACCAGGGAAATTTTACAACTCGCTTTGTTATTAACTGTGCTGGATTACATAGCGATCACGTCGCTCACTTAGGCCATGTCGATCCTCAAGCAAAAATCGTTCCCTTTCGAGGCGAGTACTACGAACTAATACCAGAAAAACGCTATTTTGTCAAGAGTCTCATCTATCCCGTTCCTAATCCAAATTTCCCTTTTTTGGGAGTTCATTTCACCCGCATGATAGACGGAAGCGTCCATGCTGGCCCGAATGCCGTACTCAGCTTGAAGCGGGAAGGGTATAAAAAGACCGATTTTGACTGGCGGGATTTTATAGAAACCATGACCTATCCTGGTTTTTGGAAATTAGCAGCGAAACATACAGAGGAGGGAATTCAGGAAATTATTCGCTCTTTGAGCAAAGCGGCTTTTGTTCGCAGTTTGCAACGGCTGATTCCTGAAGTGCAAGCAGACGACTTAGTACCGACTCATGCGGGGGTTCGGGCACAAGCTTTGATGAATGATGGCAAATTAGTGGATGATTTTTTAATCATTGAGGGTCACAATGCTATGCACGTCTGTAACGCTCCCTCACCCGCCGCGACTTCTTCTCTAGAAATCGGCAAAGCGATCGCGGCTCAAATTCCTCAGATCGGCTAGAAACGCTAACTATTTCAGTTTAAGGAGTTTAAAGCAAAAATGAAAAAATTAGTTGATCGCATTTGTCCAGTTTGCGGTTCTCCTCATTTAGAGTTGTTTTTTGAGATGTTGAAAGTTCCAGTCAATTGCAATCTACTATGGACGGAACAACAAGCAGCCCAAAACTGTACCAAGGTAGATATTCAACTGGCTTTCTGCTCTAGTTGCGGTTTTATTACTAATGTAGCGTTCGACCCAACTCAGTTTGACTACGACCAAGACTATGAAAACTCCTTGCATTACTCTCCCCGCTTTCAGCAATACGCCGAATCCCTCGCTGCTAACTTAGTAGAGCGTTATAATCTGCACGACAAAGATATTATTGAAATTGGCTGCGGCAAAGGCGATTTTCTGATTTCTATTTGCGAATTAGGCAAGAATCGAGGGGTAGGTTTCGATCCCACTTACGTTCCTAGAGCAGAGCATCAGGCGATCGCAAGTCAAGTTCAATTTATTCAGGATTATTATTCGGATCGCTACAAAGACTATAAAGCCGATCTCATTGTTTGTCGGCATACATTAGAACATATTCCCAATCCCGTTGATTTGCTGAAACCATTGCGTCAGGCAATCGGTGATCGCCTCGATACAGCTATATTTTTTGAAGTTCCCAACGGTCTTGATACTTTCCGCAATCTGGCAGTGTGGGATATTATCTACGAACATTGTTCTTATTTTGCGCCTCCTGCTCTAGCGCAGGTTTTTGCCCATTGTGGTTTTCAGGTAGATAATATCTATGAGACATTTGAAGGGCAGTTTCTTTGCCTAGAAGCCCTGCCAATCGACGAAAAGATAGCCAATAGTACGACTAATATTCAACGCGAAGAAGTCGAATTGTTGTCCCGCGACATTGCTTCTTTTACTGATAAATTTCAGACTAAGATTGAAACCTGGAAGCATAAACTAACACAAATTGCCCAAGCAGGTCAACGCGCCGTTGTTTGGGGTGCGGGAGCAAAGGGAACCATTTTTTTAATTTTGCTTCAGTGTCAAGATTTAATTAAATATATTGTTGATATTAATCCTCGCAAGCAGGGGATGTATATTGCTGGAGGCGGTCAGCAAATTGTCTCGCCAGAATTTTTACGACAATATCAACCCGACTTAGTAATTGTCATGAACCCCATCTATGAAAAGGAAATTCAACAAGCGATCGCGGATTTAGGGTGCCATGCTCAGTCGATTAGTGTTTGATCTCAACTCTTGCACCACGGGTATCTAAAGCAAGAGATCTTACCTCGGCGGTTATGCCTTCACTTTGCCAAGCTGTTAACATCGCTGAGGCAACGGACTCTGTGCGATCGCGATCGCTTAAAGCCAGTAAAGTAGGGCCAGCACCGCTAATTACCATTCCATAGGCACCAGCCGATAAAGCAGCCGATTTGACTGCCTCGTAACCGCGAATTAATCCTTGACGGTAAGGTTGATGTAGCTTATCTGCCATCGCCATTTGCAACCAGTCTCCTCGTCCCGTTTCTAAACCCCTCACCAGCAATCCCAGACGGGCAATGTTAAAGATGGCATCGCTGCGGCTAATTTGGCTAGGAAGAACCGATCGCGCCTCTTCGGTAGATAGTTCAAAATCGGGAATAGCAAGCACAGGAACGATATCACTGTGCCAGGGAATTTCGCAGATTTGCCAATTACCGATTTCCCCTGTAGATAACTGACAATTGCCCAACAAAGCAGGTACGACATTATCGGGATGGCCTTCGATCGCGATCGCGAGTTCCATGACTGCCGTGACATCTAGCGGGTTTCCGGCAAGCTGATTGGCTGCTACTAATCCCCCGACAATTGCCGTTGCTGAACTGCCTAACCCTCGTGCTAAAGGCACTCCCAACTGAATCTCAATAGCGACGCTTGGGGGCGTTTTTCCTAAGTGTTGGTATAGTTTGACAAAGGATTGGTACAAGAGATTGCTTTTATCTGTACTTACGCTTTCTGCCTCTGTTCCTTTGACTGTAATCTTTGCCTCTGCTTCTATTAGCGAATTTGGCAAGAGGGTAAACTGAAATTGGTTGTATAGGGTTAATGCTGCCCCGATACAGTCAAAACCAGGGCCGAGATTGGCAGTAGTGGCAGGAACGGTAACGATTAAGTTATTAGTCATAAAAGGCAAAGGGCAGAGGGCAGAGGGCAGAGGGCAGATAAGGAAGAGGGGAAGAGGGGACAAGGAGGACAAGGGGGACGAGGGGGCAGAGGAGCAGAGGAGCAGAGGAGCAGAGGAGCAGAGGAGCAGAGGAGCAGAGGAGCAG
>CAYTUO010000048.1:0-16783 GCA_964441015.1 uncultured Pleurocapsa sp. | reverse complement strand
CGCTATGAAACCGAAGAAGAAGATGAAATTTGCTCGTGGGAAGAAATGATTCGTCTCGAAAGCATTGGAGCCGTTAGTCAAAAGCTAGCGTCAGTCTCACGAGTGAGTTCTGAAATTGCAGTTTCAGATGAATGCCCAGAAGCTGAGCAAATTTATCCTCGCTATCCCGACTCTGACCAGTGACCAAAAAAACGAAGAACGGGTAACTAATTTTACTCATCAAAGGGTTCAAAAACCGGACAATACCCTTCTGGGGTAACTTTAAACCCGTAGAGAGGGGAAGCCTGGTTCCAGCAGCGTTGACTTCTGTAATAGCGGCATTTTCCACAGCAATCAACGTCTTCTAATCTTCTGACTTCGCTATTTTGACTTAAAAGCTCGCGCTGGGATAAACCGCGCAGTACCAACTCCTCTCCCTGCCAACGAGCTTCTACCAAACCCGTATCAGAAAAATTCCCCCACCGAGGATCTTTGCTAAGCGCATCGGGAAGGGTAAAGGTGATGCTAGTCCCCATTTCATTTAACTCGCCTTCATAAGAAGATGGCGGGGGGGTAGCTGGCTGTACGAACTTATCGCCAATGGGGAGTTCGACAAAAGTTCCGGCGGCTGGAGAGTGGAGTTGATAGCGATTTTGGAGTTCTCCTAAACTGGTTAAGTCGGCAAGATAGACGGGAGAGCCGTGAACAAAAATAACGTGCTGGGGCCGCAGATTGTGAATTAATTGCGTTGTATTGCGACCGTCACTGTGTTCTGCGAGAAGATAGGTTTCAAGGCTAATATGGCGAAGTTTTTTCAGGGCTGAAATCTGGTCGGCATCTACTAGGAACAGATCGCCAGGATCTTCAGGAACTAAAATCAGCCAGGAACCAGAAGCCGGATGGCAATAGTTTTGTAAGTTAGCTGTATCATCGGTTAGAAGGATACAAGGTGCTTGACCTAGAATGGAACGATGGTCGGGGGGAAGCCGACGCATTCGGGGACAAATTCGGTCATCCCAAAATAAGGGTTGATGTTTAGCAAAATTCTGAACGGATAGGGGAAATTGAGGGAGTAATTCTAGATAAAGATCGCAAGCTAGCGCAACGCTTCCATCAACCCAAATATCGAGATCGCGTCCCGTAAATTGATGATGAGAGCGTAAAAGCTTGAGGATTTCCTGTCCTAACCCTAAAGTTGGCACGGGTAAAAGAACGCTTTGTCCGTCGCTGAGAGCTTGATGAATTCGCTCCATGAGGTGCTTTTCCTGCTGACGGCGATGGGGGTGTCTGGTGGTACCATAACTCCCTTCGATAATCAGCACGTCTGGCGCTAATCCTCGTAAGGCTTCAATCGATAAACCTTCTACCAGTTGAAGATTTGAGAGAGAAAAATCTCCCGTATAGAGAAGCTTGTAAGGGCGTTTGGGAGTTTTGTAGGTCAGGACAATGGCAGCGGCGCCAGGTAAATGTCCTGCTGGAAATAACTCCGCCGTTAGGTCATCGAATAATTCAATGGGCGATCGCCACTTGATCGCTTGGCAAAAGGGAGGAATCTCTTGTCGGGGACGATCTAGCCAATTGAGAGGCAACAGTTGGACGGTGACCTTGCTGGCATAGACGCTCAGTTCGGGAAAAGCCTCGTGAAGGGCAAGTAATCCGCGAGCGCGATCGGCATGGGCGTGAGTGCAAAACACCACGTCAACCGGGGGTTTGTCTTCAGATTGAAGCGGTTGGATGTCTGCTAAACCGCAGTCGAGAAGAATGCGATACGGCCCCATTGTTACCAACAAGCATACTCCCTCATTACCGTGACCTACTCCATAGGGAAGGCAGGACAAGCGATCTGAGCGATCACGAGAGGCTGAGCGGCGTTTACTCATGTTGTCACAATGTATGAGTAGTTAAAATGGGGGCGCTGCGAGCGAACGGTTGTCAATTCACAATTCACCATTAATGAGCCGAGCCATTGCCGTCATAATAATCTGAATCGTAAAAGCCGTTCTTAGTCCCGAAAAACAGGGAACAAACAATAAAAAGAACGGTTAGGATAACCATTGCCATTTTTACTTCCATAAGATTTTCGCTCCTTCAACAAGACTTCCCTTACTATGATACATTCGGCCTATTTTCTTAGGTTATCGCTCTTGACGCTAAACACTACTCAGATCTCATAAAGATTTCTAAGTTGAGCAAAAAATTGAGAATTTTGGCTTCAGGTGACAGGTTCGCTGATGCCTTCTAAAACGGGATTGGAGACAGCAGCAGCAATTGGCACTTCTTCTATTTCGGGCAACTTTTCTAAGGCTAAACGGGAAGACGGAGTACCTCCAGAAAGACGTTTTAACAATTTCGGTCTGGGATCGTGCAAGAGATAAATAATCTCGTCGCCTGACTGCCATTCTTCACAAGCTTTGACTGCTTGAAGACTCTTCTCTCGTTTGACCAGTAACGGTAAAAGTTCTCCAGAATCGATCAAGGTTTGTAAGTGAGCCTGTTGCAGAGACAATCCCGGCTCTTTGAGGACGGTTGTGCCTAACTTAACTTGTCCATCGCTGAGGTATTGATTCCAAGTTTTGATGGACAGTTGTTCGATAAAGGCTTGATTAACTTTTGTTTTATTCGTCTTCTCACCTTGGGAGTTACGAGGAAAGGCGGCAAAAACGCGAGGGGGCTGAAATTCTTCTAACGCTCGCTGTGCTAAGACTAGGTTGACTTCTCCGTTGCTAGTCAGCGCCATGAACGTTCCCATCGCGTGAATTCCTGCCTCTTCTAAGGCATCGGGATCGAGACCACTACTTTGAAAGACAGGTAGGTTTTCCTCTTCAGCTTTTTGACAAGCTTCGGGATCGGTATCGATCAGCACGACGGACTCACCTGACTCCTGAAACAGACGGGCAATCAGGCGGCTTAAAGGATTGCAGCCAACGATAACCGCGCCTGTTGCTTGAGAAGAGGTAATGTTTAACCAGCGAGCAACCCAACGAGCCGTTAAGCCTTCTATAAAGACCGTCATCATGATGGTCAGGAAAACTAGGGCTTTGATCGAGTCGCCACCATTGATTCCTCGTTGGGTCAGTAAAATTGCAAACAGGGAAGCAACTGAGGCAGCAACAATCCCTCTAGGAGCTACCCAAGCCAAAAATAGCTTTTGCCGCCAGTTCAAACCGCTATTGAGGGTACAGGCAGCAATACTAATGGGGCGAATGACGAACATGAGTACAAATACGGTAAGAACGCTACCCCACCCTAAAGCAAAGATACTGGCGATCGACAGGTCGGCTGCTAGGAGAATAAATAAAACAGAAACGCACAGAACGGTTAATTGTCCTTTGAATCTTCTGAGGAGTCGTTCTTCGGGAAGGGAAGACGCTCTCAACACGAGGCCGGCGATGACTGTTGCCATCAGTCCTGATTCGCTGCGACTCATTTGAGCCAAACCGAATAGTCCCCAAACTCCGGCTAAAACTACTAGAATTTTCAGATCTTCTGAGAGAAAGTTGGTTTGTTTGAGAAGAAGGCCCAGTAGCCATCCGCTAACTGCACCGATCACGGCTCCGATCCCCAAGCGCAGCAGCAGACCGCTCGCAATTTCTAGAGGACTAGCGTTACTGTTGAGGATAGTATCTAGGACGACAACGGCTAGAATCGCGCCAACGGGATCGATGAGAACACCTTCTCCTTCGAGTAAGGTTGCCACTCGCCGATCGACTTCTACTTGTTTGAGTAGGGGACTGATGACGGTCGGCCCCGTCACGACAACCAGGGAGGCATAGAGAAAGGCGATCGGCCAGGGAAATTCAGCTAGCCAATGAGCCGCCATCCCGCCGCCCATCAGCGTAATTGAGGTGCCGATCGTGACGAGATTGCGTAGGCTGCTAGAGACTCGACCTAATTCGCGCAGTGACAAGTTTAGCCCACCCTCAAATAAAATAATGGCAACTGAGAGGGCGACGATCACTTCTAATCCCATCCCTAGAGTATGGGGATGCAATAAGCTTAGTCCGTCAGGGCCTAGTAAGATGCCGAAACAAAGCAAAAAAACGATACTAGGGACTTTGAGGTATTCGGCAACCACTTGGGCGCTTATGCCTGCAAGAACCGCAATAACGATTTGCAGGGTAAGTTCAAACGATCCTTCCATAGTCGTTTCGATCGCAGGCTATTCTCTGATGATTTTAAAATCTTGGCATAGGCAAGATATTTAGTCTGAATATTCCCAAAATCGCTCTTTTTCCCCTCACAATCGAGCTAGATTGCCAACAGCAGAATGTTTGAACCATCAGACCTAACGTTTAGCTAAATTTATAGTTGAGGGTTATTTTTCTGTTTAACCGCAATTGCTAGCTTGAAATATTTTACGTAAAATCGCCTTAAACAAAAACTTATGAGAAAATATTATCCCCATTCTACCTAATACATTCATTCAGATTCCTGTAACAATGAAATTAGGACTTGCTAGAAAAGAGAAACGTTAAATCGCGAGATTTTCTTCTGTCTAGGAACAGTCATTATCTTTCTTTACATAAAAACCTCTTGCCGATCGCAAACTATCGTGCGAGTTAGGGCACAGCCTAAGTAATTTGAAAAGATTTGCCATCTTATGAATCCTCAAATTTTTGCTTGGTACCGTTCGAGAAACAAATTGCGTCAGGAAATTCGTTGGCTGGAATTTTGGTCAATGGCGGGGTTATTCATCGCCGCTTTGCTTTTATTCGGCACTAATTTGGGGAATTTGCCCTTAACTGGAGACGAAACGCTGGTCTCGCAGGTAGCAAAGGAAATTGTAGCTACGCCTATCGAGTCTGGGGGTTGGCTGTTTCCGACTTATCAAGGAGAGCCTTATCTGAGTCAACCCCCTTTGGTTCACGGACTGATTGCCCTAGCTTACGCGATCGCCCCAAGCAATGAATGGACGACTCGTCTACCAGGAGCATTCCTCGCTGCTTGTTCTGTCCCACTTTTCTACCGTCTAGGCCGAGAGATTTTTGTCACTCGCCTGCCAGCCCTGTTAGCTGCCTTAATTTACCTAACCCTTTGGCCGGTGGTGCAACACGGACGGTTAGCCATGCTTGATGGCCCAGTGCTTTATGGAGAAATTTGGACGATCACCTGCGTTGTGCGATCGCGTCGTGATTTGCGCTGGGCCTTGGGGGCTGGGCTGGGTTTGAGTCTGTTAGCTTTATCTCAAGGAATGATGGGAATTATCTTCGCTGCGATCGCCCTGTTATTTCTGGCTTGGGATACTCCTCGACTCTTGAGTTCGGGGTTTTTTGCGCTAGGTCTATTGTTGGGAAGCGTGCCAGCGATTGCCTGGTATTTGGCGCAAAGTCTGCACTATGGCCTGCCTTTTGTCGAGGCGATGTTCGCTCAATATTTCCAGGGGGTTAACGGACATTCGATTCGTCTATCGTTGTATCCTCTGCTCGAAATTTTCAAATTTTCCTGGCCCTGGCTAATCTTTTCGCTCTATGGACTGGGGCTGGCATGGCAGGAAAGAAACTGGGGTTGGGCTAAGTTAATCTTAGTTTGGAGTGGCGTTTTTCTAGGGGTTGTTTCCCTTTTTTCCCTGGAACGTTCTGAGCTAGTTGTTCCCCTTTATCCCGCTTTAGCCCTCGCTGGAGGAGCAGCACTAGCTGAAGCGATCGACAGGCCGAGCGATCGTCCTTATCCTCGCCTTTGGACAATCCTGTTCAGTTTGTTAGCGCTTATGCCGATTGTTGCTGGTATTAGTATTTACTTTGACGTTTACTTTGGACTATTAAAAACAATTGATTATTTATCCGTTCTAATTTTAAGTGCCATTTCTTTAACTTGGGGGGTAGGAGCGCTCTTATTAGCTCAAAGATCCCCTCAGTTTATCTCGGTTTTATTTTGGGGAATGTATGTTTCTTGGTTACTGTTGGTCAGTTCTCCCTATTGGATTTAGCTGAGCGCCGACATTAGAGGATTAATTGTGCAGAGTTGGGAGCACAATCAATCCTCTCTGGGAGCAGAATTTTTCTCCAGGTTTGGCATAGGCTAGCAAGCGCCTGAACTCAGCCCTAGTATAAGAAGACAGAGGGCAAAAGGAAAGAAGTTTCATAGCACAAGCTTTGAGAAGTTTTCTCACTGGTCACTTATTTTGGCCGTGCTGTACTAATTTTAAGGTTTAGCTCGACTTCGATCCGGTTGTTTAGTGTTTTCGATTGTTATTCGGATGGTTCAATTTGTTTGAGATGAATATGTTTTCGTCCTAGCGTGATTTCAAATTCATCTCCTGGTTGTAATCCCATCTTTTTAGTATAGGCTGAACCGATTAAAAGGTTGCCATTAGATTGTACGCTGATGCGATGGCTCGCTGTCCGACCGCCGCGTCCCTGACCGTTGATTGTACTGTCTAACTCAATTCCCTCTGCATCAATTAGAGCATTGAGAAATTTCATCATATTGACTCGTTCTATCCCGTTTTTAGTTAAGGTATAGTAACCGCAGGCTTTTGCTTTTTCCTCTTTAGAGAGGTTACCTAGTGCTTTAACTTTCTGGAGCAAGTTTTCGCCCGTTAAGGGTTCTGGTTGTGTGTTTTTAGCCATCAACTTTTACGCCAACTATTTACTTATAGGGTTTACAGGTTTACTGCCTACTGCTACCTTGGCTAAGGCAATAAATACCGCGATTGTTATCGGTCTCTAAGACTATCTTACACGCAAAAAGTAAAATTATTTCAAGTTCTGATCGATTCAATCTTAATTGATTATGCTCAATTTTTGGAAAAAGATCTTTTCAGGATTTACAAATGTTTGACTTTTCCTGGCTCTAGAGGTTAAGTAAATGTTAGAAAGTATAGATTCAACATACTACACTTGTAGAAAATCAAGGTTACATAGTCGTAAAAATCTAACAAAAAAATATTAATGAAGCTGACAAATCGCGGTCATTATAGCGTTAAAGCCTTACTAGATCTAAGTTTACAGCCTGGTTACGGACCAACCTCTGTAAACGCGATCGCGTACCGACAAGATTTACCTGCGCCGTATTTAGAAAAATTGTTGATTGAAATGCGTCGTGCTGGCTTAGTTAAATCAATACGAGGTGCCCAAGGTGGCTATCAATTAGCTCGTCAACCGAGTCAAATTTCTCTCGGACAAATCTTAGAAGCGGTAGGAGAAACAATTGAGCCTTTACCTCGCCATCATCCAGATACAGAACAAGCGGAAGATTGGGTAACATTTAGTTTGTGGAAACGACTTCATCAGAAATTGAAAGAGGCACTTTGTAGTATTACTCTTGCCGATCTTTATTATGATGCTCGTAGCTGGCAAGCCGCTCAAGGAGAGGAAACCAGTTTTGTCGTTTAGGTTATTGAAGTCTCATGACAAACGTCAACAACTCTGTTATTTATGAGGGGGCGTGTCACTGCGGTGCGGTACGCTTCCAAGTAATTGTCGATCGCCCCGAAGCTATCGAGTGTAATTGCTCAATCTGTCGCAAGAAAGGCTTTCTTCATTTAATCGTGCCACCAGAAAAATTTACTTTGCTCAGGGGTGCCGAAGTTTTAACGACCTACACTTTCAATACTGGGGTAGCTAAACATACTTTTTGCCGTATTTGTGGGATTCATCCTTTCTATCGTCCCCGATCTCATCCTAATTCTATAGATGTCAACATTCGCTGTCTTGATGGAGATGTCCTATCGAAATTTGAAATCCAGCCTTTTGACGGCGCTCATTGGGAAGAAAATGTCGATCAAATTTTGAATTCTCAAGTCTGAATTCTGAAATAAACTCACCCTCGATCTTTGACTTGTCTAGCTCTGCTGTTATCTTATTACTGGCTGCGATTGTAGATTATTTAATTGGTGATCCTTGGAATTGGCTTCATCCCGTACAAGTCATGGGATGGATTATTTCTCATTGCACCCAGTTCGGGATTAACTACTTCCAGGAAAAGTGGCAGCGTCGCTTGGCTGGAATGATATTAGGCTTAGGATTAATTATTGGTAGTGGACTGATAGGTTGGTTAATTGTCCAAGGGGCAACTTGGATTCATCCTCTTTTGGGAATTGTAATAGAAATAGTTTTATTAGGGAGTTGTTTTGCTGGTCGCAGTTTAAGAAGAGCCGCACTCGATGTTTTGCAACCATTATCCCTTGGAGAGATTGAACTGGCTCGTTCTAATTTGAGTCAATATGTAGGTCGAGAGACAAACGAGCTTGGCGAATCAGAAATTTTACGGGCAATATTAGAAACCGTAGCAGAAAATACCCCAGATGGCGTTACAGCCCCGTTATTTTATGCGATCACCGGTGCATTTTTGCCTGGGGTGGGTAGCGTTCCTCTAGCTTTGGCTTATAAAGCGGCTAGTACTTTAGATTCAATGATTGGCTATCGTAAGGAGCCTTATACGGATTTAGGCTGGTTTAGCGCCCAACTGGAGGATCGTTTGACTTGGCTTCCCTGTCGTTTAACTGTCTTGACGCTGGCGTTGATTTCGAGGAAACCGAGACGGGTTTTACAGGTGTGTCGTCGTGATGCGCTCAAAGATCCTAGTCCTAATTCCGGTTGGAGTGAGTGCGTTTATGCGGCGATTTTAGGCGTGCAGTTAGGAGGGACAAATGTTTATGGCGGGGTGGTTAAGTCTAAACCGTTGTTGGGCGATCGCGTCTATCCGATTACTCCTGAAACTATCGTTCGCGCTTTGCACTTAACTCGCTCTTGTTTTTTGATTTGGTTGGTTTTTGCTTTAGTTGGACTAATATTGAGCGGGCTTTGATTTCACTAATTGTTTATGTGGTTAAATAGTTGACTATTGAAGTTTGACATGATATTGTGTATATGGTGGAAAAGGTGCGCCCTTAAAAATCGAGTTTCAATTGCTCTAACAAAGCTTTTCCCATCTGAGAACTGACAAGAATCGAGCGATCGCGATCAAACAAAACCGAACCGACTTGCACTTCTCGTTCGGCGTGCTTGTGAATATACTCTTGAGAACGGCGATCGATAGTTTGAGCGATCGCGCCATAAACTTGCTCTACCCAATGGCTTTGCTTTCGTTCGTCTAACTCCCGCAGCAGTTTCAACGCAGCTTCTGTGGTAGGACTGGCAAAAACTTTTTGCCCAATGGTTGTAGGTAATCCAAGTTGAGTGCAATGAGCGGTTAAAATTTCCAAGCGTCCGTCTGCTAGGTGATGGTGCGTGTGAAAAATTCCGCCTGCGAGTTTAATTAGTTTGCCGTGGTAGCCAAATAATAAAATTGACTTAATTTGTAGCATTCCGGCGGTAACTAGCATAGAGCCGAGCCAATTTGCCGTTTTAATCAATTTTTCTCGATTAATACCCATTTTTTCCGCTAAATCTAGTCCATTCTCCCCTACGCAAAAGACCAAGCGCTCGAATTGTTGTGCTTTGCGAGTCAATTCTTCTTGATAGACTTCTAACTGACTCGGTGCGATCGATGGTTGAGAGATGCCTGTCGTCCCTAATAAAGAAAGTCCCTCGATTATCCCAAAAGCTGCATTAGAAGTTCGTTCTGCTAGCCTGCGCCCCTCTGGTAAAATAATGGTCACGAGAATCTGTTCTTGGGGTTGTAAGAGTCGTTGCAGATTTTCCCGTAACAGGCGATCGGCATAGCTATAGATTGCCGCTTTTCCGGCGCGATCGCGTTGCTTTCCAAGACCATCGCCGCCTTGAATGACGATTCTCTCTCCTTTTCCTTCCCTGACTTCAACCAGTGCCCAAATTGGGGTATTGCGGGTTAAATCTAGATTATCTCCTGGATCGCTGCGAGTAATGGCTAATGCTGTCGTTTCGTTAATCCTGGCAACTTGCTCGATGGGAATTGCGACGATTTGAGCAGGTTCGATTAAATTGAGCGATACTGTATTGCTAATGTCTTCTTGATGTAAATGGCGCAATGCTGCTACAGCAGAGGCACAGGCAAATACGGGTAATGTATATCCCGAACGAGATTTTGACATTTTATTGCTGAAATTGCTTGATGTTATTTAAATCTCACGCACAGAGAGCGCGAAGAAAGTTATCTCTACGATCGCAAGTTAGTATAAAGGGAATAGTATAAGCAAGTTCTCATTTTGTTATTGCATGGGGAAGATTGGTATGGAAGCAAAAACTAATGAAATTAAACAGATTGCTGCTCAGTTGTTGGCAGGAATGCTAGCTAATCCACATATTTATGCTAGTGTTAGCGACGAGGGAAGTAACGGACAACAAGAACAAGCTTTAATGACGATGGCAATTGAAATGGCTGAAAGTTTGACTGAAAAAGTTGAGAATAAAGAATTTTAAATATTTCGTTTTAAGGACTCTCTTCATCAATCACTGCATTGCGATCGAGTAATAGTAAGTTGCGTAATTGAGCCGTATCTAATTCGGTTAACCACTGTTCGCCAGCATCGACGGTTATTTCTGCCAATTGTTTTTTGCTTTCTATCGTATCGTTAATTCGCTCTTCTAGTGTTCCAGTGCAGATGAATTTATGGACTTGCACGTTCTGTTTTTGTCCGATCCGAAAAGCGCGATCGGTTGCTTGGTTTTCAACAGCAGGATTCCACCAGCGATCGACATGAAAAACGTGATTTGCTCTGGTTAAATTTAAACCTGTACCGCCTGCTTTGAGAGATAGAATAAAGATTCGAGGCCCGTTAGGATCGTTTTGAAAGCGATCGATCATTTCTTGTCTTTGTTGACTGCGAGTTCCCCCATATAAGAATAGAATTTCGCTTTCTAATCTTTTCTCTAGATAGGGTTGGAGGAGTTTACCCCACTCAGAGAATTGCGTGAAAATTAAAGCGCGATCGCCTTCTTCTACTAATTCTTCTAGCATCTCCTCTAAGCGTAATAGTTTCCCAGATCGTTCGCCAGAGCGAAGGCTTTTTTCTTTTAAAAAGTGAGCGGGATGGTTACAAATTTGTTTGAGTTTTAAGAGCAAAGTAAGAATCAGTCCTCGTCGTTGAATTCCTGTCGATTCTTCAATTTCTGATAGAGATTCATCCACGGTTTTTTGATAAAGTTCTGCCTGTTCTAGTGACAAACCGCAGAAAACATTCATTTCTTGCTTTTCCGGTAAATCTTGAATAATTGCTTTATCAGTTTTTAGGCGACGAAGAATAAAAGATCGAACGAGCGATCGCAAGATTTGTAAAGATTCTCTATCGCCATACTTTTCAATGGGAATGGCAAATCGTCGTTGGAAAAACTGTTGCGTTCCCAGAAATCCTGGATTGAGAAAATCTAAAATTGACCACAATTCTGATAAGCGATTTTCTATCGGAGTTCCTGTCAAAGCAATGCGAAATCCAGCTTTTAGTTTACGGACTGCTTGAGATTGTTTTGCTTGAGGATTTTTAATATTTTGAGCTTCGTCTAAGACAACTCCTTGCCATTCAATTTCTTCAAAGGTTTTGGCATCTCGATAGACTAGAGAATAGCTCGTAATGACTAAGTTTTTATTTTTAATCTCGCGAGCAAATGCTTTTCCTTTACTGCGTTTATCTCCGTGATGAATGAATGTTGATAGTATAGGAGAAAATTTTTTAACTTCTCGTTCCCAGTTGTTGAGTACAGAAGTCGGACAAACGATAAGAGTAGGTTTTGCTAATAAATCTTGTTCTTGCAAATGCAAAACAAAAGCAAGCAGTTGTGGAGTTTTTCCTAATCCCATGTCGTCTGCTAAGCAAGCACCTAATCCCCATTTTTCTAAGAAAGCTAACCAACCCACGCCTCTTGATTGATAGGGACGTAATTCTCCTTTAAATCCTTCGGGTTTTTCTATAGGTTTGATCGCTTGATTGTTTGTAAAATTATCAATTAATTCTTTTAAAGCACCAGAAGCTTCAAAGCTAACAACTGGTAATTTTGCTAAAACTTTTGTGTCTCCACTACTGAGGCGCAAGGCATCTTCAACAGATAAATTAATGGGTTCGTTAGATTGCGTTAAAATAGCTTGTGCTGCACGAACATCTGCGGGTTGTAAGGCAATCCATTCTCCATTAACTTCAACTAAAGGCGATTTTTGAGCCAATAATTGCTCGAATTCTTTTTGGGAAATTGCGCGATCACCAAGGGCAATTTTAAATTCATATTTCAGTAAACTTTTTAAATTGAGACGTTCTCCTTTTTTCGGAGTCACTTCTGCTTGAATTTTAATCCCTAATCGTTTTTCTTCTGCATCTGATGCTAAACCAGGGGGTAATTTTATCCCTAGTCCGATATCCTGAAATTGCCAAACTTTCGCTTTAATAAATTCATAAACTTGGATCGAGTTTAGTTCGCATTGTCTGGGTTGTTTTTCTTGTAAACTTTCTTCTATTGGAGAGTAGAGACGAGAAGCTAATCCTAATCCTTTCAGTAAAGTTTCTTGCGGTTGTTCAATAGTGCGTTCTTCAAAGATTAAGCGATCGACAGGATTTTGCCAAATCGTTTCTGCATCGACTAAAAAATCTGGATTATCTAAAGCTTGTAAATAATATTTTAATTGCCAATTTACTTCGCCATTATTAGAAATAGAAGTTGGGGGCTGTAGATAAAAACAAACCTGAAATCGAGCTTTACCTAATTGTTGATTGGTCGGTATTGCTAAAGAATCTTGAACGGGTAAAGTCCAATTATATAAAGCAGTTTCTAGTCGTTTTCTTTCTTTTTCTGTAGCAATAAAATCAGCAGGAAATTGATTCAGTCCTTTTAGCCAGGGTTGAACGAGAGTTGCTCTAGGTAAATTAGTAATAGAGGATAACCAATCGCGCAACTGAGACTCTAATATTTCTCTTAAAAATTCTAATAATAATTGTTGAACTTTTGAAGATTTTGTAGTTTCCTCCTGTTCACTTTGTCCATCAAGATTGTAGGAATAACAAGCATCAGGTAGGAGTTGAATGAATTTGGCAAAACGCGAGCGATCAACGCTACTATCAAGCAAAGGATACCATCGACTACTAAATTGGTTAGACTGCTGTTGAGCAATTCCTGGGAGAAATTTTCCCCTAGCTAATAAATCTAAACTCCAGCGATAGATATGAGTCCAGAAGCGTAAATCTTCTCCTATATAAGAAGATTCGTATGAGAAAGAACCTAAAGGTAAAGATCGTAAAATTTGAATCGTTTCGGAAGAAGTAAATCGAAATCCTTCTACTTTCCAATCGTGTAAAAATAGAAATTGACTCTCGATTACTTGAGCAGAAAACTGTTTAGATAAAATGGGAATTATCCCTTTCTTTTTATCAATTGATTGACTGGGTAAAGAAATGATTTCTGTTTGCCATCTATCTTGAGATAGAATATTGCTGTTCAGATCTCCTAAAAGATTATGAGAACTCAAAAAAGATGATAATTCTGGTTGAGTCAGGTTAAATGGATGTAGAGTCACTGACTCAGAACTTGATAAAGATTTTTTAGACTCTATATCTAAATTGCGCCATGTTTCGCCCCAAAGGAAAAAATAGCTATTAGCTGGTTGTAAAATCCAACTTCCATGAAGAGTAGACATATTATCAGTAATCAGTAATCAGTAATCAGTAGAAAATATTTTTCCTGACGTTTAGATAAATTGTTGCGTAATTTAGTCTGCTAAAGAGATCGATATGCGTTCGATATCTATTTAACAATTTGTAATTGTCCTGTTTGGATACGCTTGAAAATTTCCTGAATTCCAGCTTGCTCTAAATCGCTGAGGGGAGTTTCCTGTAACATGACTTCTAAAAAGCGATCTTGCTCTAAACAAGTGATTTGACCGGAATTGAGGACGCGATCAATTATATCAGCCAAAGTAGAAGTAGAGCTATGACCTTTTTTTGCTAATAAAAAAAAATCAATCGTTGTTTGCTTAAGCCACTTTTTTTGCACAACTAACTCGCCAAATCTCAGCCAAGTTTTCCTTCGTCTTTGCTCAAAAAGAATATTATCGATCTGAATTTTCTCTAATAAGGCAGCTTCTTTGAGATAGTATCCTATCGGATATACCCATTGCTGTGTGATTAGTAGGGGCCATCGTTCGGCAAAAAAGTCGGCTGTTTCTGCTTTGAGCCATCCGTGCAATGCTAAAATTTCTCCAATTCGCAATTCAGGATATTCTACGCGATCGCGCAGTGCGACTTCTACTTGAGCGGATGAAATCAATGCCGCTTGTTGCAATACTAGACCCAGTGGCTTACTTGGAAGAAACTTAGACTCGAATTGTCTCACGCTTGTGACTGTCAAATGGGATAAGTAATGCTTCCATACTTTTAGATCGTGGCATAGTTAAAGGTCTAGTGACAAGCCAAATAGCAATTCACCGTTCAAAATTTACAATTTTTTCAGTCGCCAGTCATGAATAAGCGATCGCCGTGGAAACTTCCTGAGTCAGTGCGAGGACTTCCTGTCTGGCCCAACGATCCGCTTCTAGTATATCTTCTAGCGTTGGCGTTGTCTGATTGCGAGCCGTGAAGTGATCGCAGACGGTTTCGATCGCGCGAGGAATATCCAAAAATCTAATTTTCTCCTCTAAAAACAAGGCCACGGCTTGCTCGTTGGCCGCGTTGAGTACCGCAGGCATGGCTCCTCCTGCTCTTCCTGCCGCATAGGCCAACTGCATACAAGGATACTTTTGATGGTCGGGTTCGCGGAAAGTTAGACTGCCAGCTTTGACTAAATCTAACTGTTTCCAATCGGTATAAATTCGCTCCGGCCAAGAAAGGGCGTACAGTAAAGGCAAACGCATATCGGGCCAGCCCAACTGCGCTAAAACCGAAGTATCTTGTAGTTCAATGAGAGAGTGAATAATACTTTGGGGATGTATGACGATATCGATATCGCCATAATCCATTGCAAACAGGAAATGAGCTTCGATTACCTCTAGCCCCTTATTCATTAAGGTAGCAGAGTCTACGGTAATTTTCTTCCCCATTGACCAATTGGGATGCTTGAGAGCATCTTGGACTGTCACCGATGCCAATTTTTCTACCGGATAATCCCGAAAAGCACCGCCAGAAGCTGTCAAAATAATGCGTCGCAAACCGCCTTTGGGAACTCCTTCAAGGCACTGAAAAATGGCAGAATGTTCCGAATCGGCGGGAAGTAACTTAATTCCGTGTTTTTCTACCAGAGGCAGTACGACTGGCCCCCCAGCAATCAGCGTTTCTTTATTGGCGAGGGCGATATCTTTTCCCGCTTCGATCGCGGCGATCGTTGGTAACAATCCCGCACAGCCGACAATTCCCGTCACCACGCTTTCTGTCTGGCCATAACGGGCAACTTCAACCACTCCCTCATCGCCTGCTAAAACAATAGGAGAATAGTCTAGGGTAGCTATTGCCTCTTTCAAGGTTTTAAATTTATTTTTATCGCGAATGGCTACGATTTCTGGTCTAAATTGCCGAATTTGCTCTAAAAGCATCTCGACGTTGTTACCCGTTGCCAATCCTACCACCTGAAATTGGTCGGGGTATTGAGTCACAATATCTAGAGTTTGAGTCCCGATGGAGCCGGTAGAGCCAAGAACAGCGATTTTTTTCACGATTATTAAGCAAATTTTTCTTAAAGCGAGGATTACATTTTCCTTTAGTTAATTTTACCCTCGCACAGACACACAAATTCTGTATGATCAGGCTGGAATTATGACTTATTAAAAGTGCGATCGCGTTCAAAAAAATAAATAAGGGCTGTTTCAACCACAACAAAACAACCCTCACTATAATCTGAAGAAAAAGGGGGATGGTTGCGAATTCTCTTCGCTCCTGTATGAATGTAGATTGCGACTTAAGCTTTAGTTTTCTTCTTCTGCTTTTTAGAAAACTCTCTTTGAAATAACCCCCCAAATCCTAACGCCATACCTGTGCCAAGAATAGTAAGCGGTTCAGGGACAGGTTCTCCTATTCCAGTCCCACTGCCATCTTGAAGTCCGTAGAACCTACTAGCAATACTTTGATAGCGAATACCGAAGTTAGATAAGGTAAAACGATCCGAGGGACTAGCAAGCTCAAATGAAATGGTAAAGTGTCCTTTTTGCCCTAGTTGCACACCACCGTTAGTTCCCCCATTACAGTTATTAGCTTGACCATCTTTGAAGCAGATCTCAGTGTCAATCCCACCATTCGCATTGATCTGGTTAAAAGCAACTGTGTTAAACACTCCGTTGACAGAAGCATTGGTAGCATTAGGATCGACGGCAAACCCTAAGACTGAAACTCGGTAGTCTTCAAAGCGATCAGTGAAGGGCAGTGGATTTCCAGCATCGTCTATGCCCGCAAAAAGCTGAGTAGAAAGTTCTACTGTTGTCTTATTGTTGAGAGTCTCAAACCGACTGACCCGAAACAAGGCCCGTGAGGTAAGACCTTGAAGAGCTTGCGGTCCAGCATTATTGTTGAAATCTACCAACCCATTGAAGTTCACCCAAAAATATCTCCCGATATCACTCTCGCCTTCAGGGTTATCCGCCGCATTTTGATAAATCGTAATATCGCCGTTATTACCCAAGCCAAAAGCTGAGGCGGTAGGTGAAAATATACAAGAAAGAATTGCGCCAGTCAGCAACAATCCCCCAGTAATAGTAATTTTGAAAAATGCTTTTGTGAAATCTACCTTCATAAAATTATTCCCTTAACCTACCATAAACTTTTGCCCATAACATCATTGTCTCTGAATTTCCCAGTTGGAAATGTAAAGATCTGAACAAGATTTTTTTTAACATTCAGTCGAGCCGATAAAATAAACCCCCGACAGTTTATGTCGAGGGCAAAAAGGGTTGGCTTTTGTAAAAACTCAAGAACTAAACTTCAATCAGTTTGGTGATTGGTGATTGGTGATTGGTGATTGGTGATTGGTGATTGGTGATTGGT
>CAYTUO010000047.1:0-16865 GCA_964441015.1 uncultured Pleurocapsa sp. | reverse complement strand
ACAGCCATTTTACCGTCTCTGCTGAAGCAGAACTTCTAGAGTGGAGACAGGTGAAAAATTCTGGAGGAGATACCCAACTGCGACCCGTTATCCAAACAACCTTAGAATTAGGGAATCAGCAATGGGCGATCGAACTGACGTTAACCAATCGAGATGTGATGGGATTTCGGATGCTACTGGGGCGCGAGGCACTACGCAGGCGGTTTTTAGTCGATCCAGCAAGATCTTATTTGTTAAGCCATCCACCCGAAAAACAAAACATTCCCACTTAAGTTTGAAAAGTTTTTTTAAATATAGTGACAAATTTTTCAATCTCTTATATACTTTATTTAGTGTGAGGAGCGAACCAGTAAGAGAACCGAGACGAAACACGGACAGTCGTCGGTTCTCTTTCTGATCTGTAGGGAAATTTGAGCGCGATCGCCTCGTCAAAAATTAAATTCCTCTAAATCGTCATCTTCTAGGTAACGCCTGCGCTTGGTTCTTTTTGGTCGTGGCCACAGCCAAGGCGCGCTCGCCCCTACGACCATACCAGTACCCAGGCAAAAGGATAATAAAACGCCTACGGGAAATTGAATTGATTCAAAGGTCAAAAATTTTAAGGAAACTGCTTCAATATTTTGGATTGAGAACACAGCGATCGCCCCAATCCAAGCAGCCATCAAAATAGAAATCAGAAAATGAGCAAAAGTCTTCATAATTTCTATCTTAATCAATCTGAATGCGCGTTCCTAGTCGGGTAAATCTTAGAACAGTCAGCCAGACACTAAGGAGAGCGATCGTTGTGTGATAAGATAATGAACTCTACTAAATATCGACAAATCTTCGATTAACTCTTCCAGCACTAGTTCGCGATCGCAATGAAACACACACTTTCAGTTTTGGTAGAAGATGAAGCAGGAGTTTTGACCCGAATCGCTGGTTTATTTGCTCGTCGGGGTTTTAATATCGAAAGTCTAGCAGTGGGCCCCGCAGAACAGGTGGGAATTTCTCGGATTACGATGGTAGTACAGGGAGACGAGCGCATTATCGAGCAACTGACCAAGCAACTCTACAAGCTGATTAACGTCCTGAAAGTGCAAGATATCACCGAAATTCCTTGTGTAGAACGGGAATTGATGCTAGTAAAAGTCACTGCTACCTCTTCTAATCGTGCAGAAGTGATCGAGTTAGCACAAGTCTTTCGCGCTCGCATCGTCGATATTTCTGAAGAGACTTTGACCATAGAAGTCGTAGGCGATCCTGGAAAAATGGTTGCGATTATTCAAATGCTCAATAAATTTGGCATCAGAGAAATTGCTCGTACTGGCAAAATTGCTTTAATTCGCGAATCCGGCGTGAACACGGAGTATTTAAAATCCCTAGAAGCCAAAGTCTAGGCTCAGATTATGTAAGTTGCCAGAGCAGCCAGCTAGGATAGGCATAGGATTTGTTGGCCGATAGAGGTGGCCCTTGATAATTTTTACTAATCCAGCTAACAACCTCTTCAAAATGGCTGGTTGAGCGATCCTCGTCTCCTGCCATTTCACAGGCAATACTCCAAGAGGGGCGATCGTTAATTTTTAACTGAGTAAGTTCGCAACAAATCCCCTGATATAGACGTTGCCATCGAACTTTCTGAACAATAACCCACAGTTCTTCTTGCCCAACTTCTGTCGAGGTAAGGCTGATTGGCTCTGAGCAATCACAAGTACATTTGAACCATTTTTCTAATTTTCCCTTCCAGCAAACCGCTCTTTGGGCAGCTTCTTTTTCCTCACAAAATCGTCGAATTCCCAATTCCGCTTGACGCAACTTCAGTTCTAAATTTTCCTGTCGCAGTTTAAGACTAAAAGTGTCACACTCTGGAGTATACAAATATAAATCTTCCCGTTCTTCAGGAAATTCGAGCGGTTCCCCAGGACAACCATCGCTAAACCAGTGCTTGACTTCTATCGGCAATGTGCCGGATTCAAACCAGCGAACTTCTAGAGTCAGATGAGCTAATTCCATAGCATTTCATTAAAATAGGCTAGACAATTCCATGCTTAATCCAAAATTAATTCGGTAAAATTCCAAGAGGCTGAGTGCGATCGCAATTAATTCGCACCCATAAAGATTTCAAGTAATAAAAGCTTTTCTTAAGACTTAACAGTTTAATTAAAAAGCTTATTTGTTGAAAAAATGATTGTTTCTATCCCAAGAAGCCCTTTCTAAATAAAAATGTCTTTGGGTTAAGTTTTACAAAGTTTAAAAAGCGTCTGTTCTCGTTACTATTATTTTTACTGGTAATTAGCTAAAGCTTCCCAAATTTAACTTTTAATTTAAAACCTAAGAAAATTAAAACAAAAAACCTAAGAACACAGTCCGTTTATTGTATACTGTCCATTCTTAGTGAGTTGACGATTTACGAAATAATTATGATGTCAGAGCGAATAATTGTTCCTTTAGACGTACCAACGCTAGAAGACGCACTCTCTCTGCTCGACACCCTACCTCAAGTTAGTTTTTGGAAAGTTGGTTTAGAGTTATTTGTCAGTACAGGTTCAGAAATTCTCAAAATTCTGAAAGAACGGGAAAAAAAGATGTTTCTGGACTTAAAATTTCACGATATTCCCAACACTGTCGCGGGGGCTTGTCGTTCCGCTCAAATTTATCACGTGGATTTGCTGACGATTCATGCTACAGCAGGTCGCGTCGCCCTGCAAGCTGCGGTAGAGGCTGTCAGTCAAAACCGTTCGCATCCCAAGCTACTTGCCATTACTCTGCTGACCAGTTTAAACTCACGAGAGTTAGCCTTTGACCTAAAAATTCCCTTAGAACTACCAGAGTATGCTTTACAGATGGCAGTGTTAGCGAAAGAGTCAGGGTTAGATGGAGCGGTGTGTTCCCCTCAAGAAGTCGCTCAACTGCGACAAGTTTGCGGAGATGATTTCCTGCTCGTTTGTCCGGGAGTGCGGCCCAGTTGGTCAGAAACAGGCGATCAACGGCGAGTCATGACTCCCCAAGCTGCCATCAAAGCGGGGGCTAATTATTTGGTTATCGGTCGTCCGATTACGGCGGCGGCTAATCCAGTTGAGGCGTGGGAAAGAATTTGCGAAGAATTAGCCACTGTGGAATAAAAATTGGGACGCTGGGCTTACTTGCCATGATAAATTGGCTAGGAACTCAATTTGAAGTCGTTAGCCTTCAGTCAGCAACAATCAACAACCCAAAACTCACAATTCCTAACAATTCTGCCTGTCCCCATGACCTCAAAACCTTAACCGAACTTCTTCTGAAAGACCTTCCAGGTTATGGCAATCGGGTCATACAACGAGCGAGAAAATTAGATAGAACCCCTTATTTATCCACCTATATCATCGTCGCAGGAAATCCTGACTTTAAGCCGCTTCCTCTCAATAACCGTCAATATAACCCCGTTTTGCCCGATACAACGAGGCAAATATTTTTTACGACCCTAGAGCGACAATATAGTTCTAACAAAGTCGTTGAAGCTCAGAATTATCACTGGTTGTTTCTCACACAGACGCAAGATGGTTGGAGATTGGTGATGGTCTATACTCAGTTTGGTTCTCCTTCAGGGAAAGAACCTCCTACACCTCCCCAAGAAACCAGCGATGGCGTAATTGGTCAGGCAATTCGTCTTTGGTTAAGAGATTGTCGTGCAGGGGCGATTAAAACCCTTATTCAACCTCCGTCTCCGACAATACCCCTTGCATCTTTCCCAACCACTCAAGCAAATGCTCCAACTGCTGCTGAGGTTTCAACACTCCCAACCCTCTGACTGTTACCTTTTTCAGACTGTAAACAAAACGCGATCGCAAGTGTTCGGGCAGTTTCTCCTGCAACAACTTCCAGGCCGGTTCTTCCATCGGGGTTTCTAAAATCACGTGCTGACTGCCATCCGGTTTAATGCGAGAAAAACCCAGAGATTTAGCAATGTGTTTGAGTTCGACTACTTTGAGCAATTGTTCGACAGGTACGGGAAGTTTACCATAGCGATCGCTCCAATCTGCGGCGATTTGTTCTAATTCTCGCTTAGAACTCGCCAAAGCAACCGTCCGATAAGCGTCCATTTTCTGTTCGAGATCGGGAATGTAATCGGCAGGAATAAAGGCAGTCAGCTTGAGATCGATTTGCGTATCGTCTACTTGTGGGATTTCCTGTCCTTGAACCTCTTTAATGGCCTCCTGTAACATTTCCATGTACAGTTCAAATCCGATCGCTTCCATTTGTCCCGATTGTTCTGCACCCAGAAGATTTCCCACGCCGCGAATTTCCATGTCGCGAGTCGCTAATTGATAACCGGAACCGAGTTGGCTAAATTCCTGCAAGGCACGCAAGCGCTGGCGTGCGGTATCTGTTAATTTGTCTTTGCTAGGGTACAGTAACCAGGCGTGTGCTTGAATTCCCGATCGCCCTACCCGTCCGCGAAGCTGATACAGTTGTGCTAAACCAAATAGCTGTGCATCTTCGACGACAATGGTGTTCACTCTGGGGATGTCTAATCCTGACTCGATAATTGTCGTACAGACCAAAATCTCTGCTTCTCCGTTATTAAATGCCAGCATGGTTGCTTCTAGTTCGGAGTCTTGCATTTGTCCGTGGGCCAGGACAATTCGGGCACCAGGAACCATTTGTCCCAGTTCTCCTGCTACTTCTTCGATGCCTTCTACTCTGGGGACGACGTAGAAAATCTGTCCGCCGCGATCGAGTTCGTTGCGAAGGGCAGTTCTGACAACTTCTGCATTGTAGGGCGATAAGTGGGTTTTAATGGGACGGCGGGAAGGCGGGGGAGTCGTAATTATCGTCATTTCCCTGATTCCCGACAAAGACATATAAAGGGTGCGAGGAATGGGGGTGGCGGTTAAAGTCAGGACATCGACTTGAGTTTTCATCGCTTTAATTTTCTCTTTTTGATTGACTCCAAATCTTTGTTCTTCGTCAATGACTAACAGTCCTAAGTCTTTAAATTTGACCTCTTTTCCTAATAGCTGTTGCGTTCCGACCACGATATCTAATTCCCCCGTTGTAAGGCGTTGTAAAATCTCTTTTTTCTCCGAGACGGTACGGAAACGATTGAGCAAACCAACGTGAATGGGATAGGGGGAAAATCGTTCTTTAATAGTGTGATAGTGCTGCTGGGTAAGGATAGTTGTTGGGGCGAGAAAAGCTACTTGTTTGTGTCCGCTTGTCACAGCTTTAAAAATGGCACGAACTGCCACTTCTGTTTTGCCAAAACCCACATCACCGCAGACAAGTCGATCCATCGGGCGATCGCTTTCTAAATCTCGCTTGACATCTTGAATGGCTTTTAATTGATCGGGTGTGGGTTGATAGGGAAAAGAATCTTCTAATTCTACTTGCCAAGGCGTATCAGTGGGATAGGCATGACCGGAAAGTTGCGATCGCTTGGCATATAAATTTAATAAATCAACAGCTAATTTTCTAACCGATTTACGAACTCGATTTTTAGTCGCCTCCCACGCTTTTCCTGACATTTTGTGCAATTCAGGAGGACGATTTCCTGTCTGTCGATAGCGAGAAAGACTATCAAAAGAATCTGCGGGAATTCTCAACAATCCATCTGCATATTGAATTCCTAAATATTCGCGATTTTCTAAAGTTTCTAGTTTCAAAAACTTACCAATCCCATGACTTTTATGAACGACATAATCGCCCGGACGTAATTTGTTGAGATCTACCTGTTTAGAGGCGGCGCGGCGGCGTTTGCGAACATATCCAACACTGGCTAAGGCGTGCTGTCCAAATAGCTCTCTGTCAGTGACGACGACAATCCGAAAACTGGGTAAAATAAAGCCTTCTAATTCTGCCAATCCAGAATATTTTAAGGCAACAACCGTATTTTGCGTGTTGAGTTTATCAATAGCTGGATAGTCGTGAGGGTTGGGAATAAATTGTGCGGGGCAGTCATGTTCTTGTAATAAAGAAACAGTCCGAGAAGGTTGAGCAGAGATGACCCAAATCGCATATTTTTTTAGAGTAAAACTGCCATAAACTTCTCGTTTTCCTCGAAGAATTTCTGCTAATCTTGCATACTGATGAGGAGTAATCGGAATTGGACGACTATAGAGATTTAAAGTATGAATTGCAGATTGGGGATTTTCTTCAAAAAGTTCTGATAAATAAACAATAAGAAATCGCTCTACTAATTGAAATGACTCATCAAAAGAGCGATGAATTTTGGGCAAGGAGATTTCTAAATCTAGCCATTGATCTTCAACGTATCCGAGCCAGCGATCACTGTGGGCGCGACATTGTTCGAGTTCATCGAATATGCATAAAGTATTTTCTGGTAAATAATCTAATAAAGAAGCAGGATTTTCATAGGCAATGCCTAAAAAACGTTGCATTCCTTCAGGTAAATTACCTGTATGAAAAACCTCTTTTTCTTCAGAAGAGAAATAGGGGGCTAAAATCTCTTCGACATTTTCAATAGCAGCCGCAATAATAGGAGCAAAACTGGTAGGAGTAAGCGTTAGGCGATCAATTTTATCGAGGGAGCGCTGAGTAGCTGGATCGAATTCTCGAATTTGTTCTAATTCATCGCCAAACCATTCCAGTCGCACGGGCAATTCTGCTGAGACAGGAAAAATATCGACAATATCTCCTCGACGACTCCATTGTCCCTCAGTTTCTACCAGAGGTACTCGTTCGTAACCCAATCTTGCCAATTCTTTGTCGAGAGTTTTGGCATCTTGCGCCATCCCCAGTTTGAAGTCCAAACAGTAAGCTTGGAAAACATCAGGCGGCGGTAAGTGGGGTTGCAGGGCCCTTTCTGTGGAGACAATGGCAAAATTAGATTTTTCACGGGTTACTGATAACTGATTAGTGATAACTGACAAAACCTGCATCTGTCCCCAAATCATCTCTGATTCTGGGTTGAATGGCTCGTAGGGCGATGCTTCTGAGGTGGGATAGAAATGTATCGCCTTCCATCCCATTGTCTCTAATTGGGTTGCCCAGCGTCCTGCTTCTTCTATCGTGGCGCAGACGACGAACAGGTTATTTTCTCGTGCTTGTGCCAGTGTTGAAGCGACTAATCCCTTTGGCAAGCGCGGAATGCCGGATAACAAGAGGGATCTCTTCTGGTTGAGTTTGAGAAGTAATTCTTGAGTTAGGGACGATCGCCCTAATGCACGAATAACAGATGCTAGCGTCATTTTAATTCAGTGTCAAAGTAAACGAAAACGATCGCAACAATACTCTTTTAACTTTAAAGAATATTTGGCGCGATCGCATTCTACAGATAAGGCGGACAGATAATCTGCCTACCCTACAAATAGCGTTACTAAAAGTTTCGTTTACCTAAAAGTTTCGTTTACTATGTTTAAGCAGCGCACCCAATCCCAGCACCGCCTCCTCCCTCTCTGTTTGATTATCATTATTATCAAAGTTTTTCACAGCTAAAATCTAAGATGAAAAAGTCTTGTAACGACCGAAGAACTTTTTCAAAAATGAACTTCATTCTGAGGTAAATTCAATGAGCAAACGAGGTAATGAAAAGTTGGGTTTTCTACCATGCCCACAGCCCCAAAACAAAACTCTGACCACGCACAACGCCATAATACTCCTACTATAAATAATGAAGTGATCGCCAATCACGAGTGAAGCTTTATTAACTCCAGCTATTTTTGCTCAACAAGAATATTACAAAAATTGCAATTTAATTGGCAACAACGACTCAGACGACCATTACCAGATAGTGTTAAATTTGCACTCCATAATGGAGGAAAAGCTCATGTATCTTACAGTTGAAGACTTGGAAAAACTACAAGCTCAAAATCCTGACCTTCGTATGGAGTTAGTAGAAGGAAAGATTATTGTCATGAGTCCATCAGGATACGAATCAGAAGAAATTGCTACAAGAGTCGCAACCTTTATGAACACTTGGGTAATACCTCGTAAAATAGGGCGTGTAGCTGGTTCAAATGCTGGGTTTAACGTTCCCGATTTGGGGGTTCGCGCTCCCGATGTCTCCTTTGTCCTAGCAGCAAGATTGCGCCGCGCTCCCAAATCCTTCGCCCAATTGATTCCTGACTTGATGGTTGAAGTCAAATCTCCTACTGATAAACTCAAAGAGTTGGAGGAGAAAATTGCCAGTTTTTTGAGATTAGGAACTAAAGTCGGCATTTTGATTAATCCTGAAACGCGAACAGTTGAGATTTATCGTTCTGGAGAAGCAAGCATTACTTTACGAGATGGCGATGTATTAACGGTTCCAGAGTTATTACCCGGTTGGGAAGTCCCTGTTACGGATTTGTGGTCGCCAGAATTTGAGTAGAGTAAAAAGGTTTCCTTTTTATTGAGAATTACTTCTAATAAAAACATATCATATCTCTCAACAGCAAAAAAGAAAATGAGAATTATTTTGATTAAAAATTACTAGATTATAATTTTTTTTTATAAATAAAGGGACTATTAATTAGGTAAAAATAACAATAAAAAACTAAAAAAAGTTTAAATTACCAAATTTTTAGGAGATTAATCTTTTATTTTAAAGGATTGTGCTTATTTTTATTTATGCAGATTATATTTTTAAGAAAACTTGCTCAAGTATTGTCAACTGATTGATTAAATTTAAGTGATCGTTCTCAATAATTTTGAGAATAGTTGCAAAATTATTGATATAGTTATTGCGAATAGTTCTTTCACTGACTGTACGAGGAGAAGCTATGGTTCAAAAGATGGATGCAGAGGGACAGTTAGCCCCCAATGCTATCTCACCCGAATTTCCCAAACAACTAGATATTGCTCAGGTGTCGATTTACGGACTGAGTATCTTATCGGCTGGCTTATTCTTGTTTTTGCCTTTCGTGAATCTGTTGCACCCTAGTCCTTGGCAGCGTTGGATCGGGACAATTCACGGCTTGGCTTCACTTTTGGCGATGCTGGTAATGGCTTACGCCGGACATCTTGCCTTCCCTTTACTTAGGGGTGCAGCAAAAATCTTGCCACAAATGCGGACTTTGGCGTTTTGGTCGGCGATTTTATCATTAGGAGCGATCGCGTCTGGCAATCTTGCCTACATGAGATATCGTGCAGACATCAACTTAGGTGGTGCTAGGGCGTGGTTAAAAGAGAATTCCCCGCTAGGACAGTACGTCCTGATGGAATATCACGAATTCAGCCTTCTTTTCACCCTACCGCTAGCAATTACCTGTACTTGGATTTTGTGGCGATATGGAGACTCAATTTTAGAAAAACGCAATCGCCCCGTCCTCACTGCTGCCTGTCTCGTCCTGATGGCACTGATGTTCTTTTCCATTGGCGGTATGGTGAGTGGATTAGGCGTGGCTAAAATTCGCGCTTTATAAACAAGGAGTAGATGATGACTACAGATTTATCTCGTCAAAATACAGCACCTTGGTACGGTCAGATTTGGGATAATTTAAAACGCTTTCCCAAATTTCTAGCCCAAGGAAATTCTAATCCCCCTCAAGTTTCGGGAGAGGCAGCCGCAGCATTCATTAGTGCTGCGATCGGTAGCGTGACTATGATGGTATCTCACCATTTATCCGATGGAGATAAAACCAAAACTATCGAAAAAAATCTGCTGGCACTGGGAAGCTGGATACCGGGTGCAGACAATCCCGATCCGATGTGGGGCAATATTGGCAGCTATACGGGTAAAGAAACCATGCTGCTGATTGGTTGGATAGTCAGTTGGATAGTCCTCTACCTGTGGTTAAAAAACAAGCAAATCAAAGCCAAAACCATCTTCTTCTGGACGATTGGTTTGATGACACTTGCTACAGCGATGTGCTGGCATCCTTTGTTCCCTTATTTACCTTTAATTTGACGGGAGTTTCGTCTATGTCAGTCTCAAACGAGCCTCATGCCAAGCCGATTCCTGCCCAAAAAATGCACAAAATTGTCTTGGTGCTGATGGGCGTGTTTACTCTCTTAGCCGTCACCTATCCCATTGCCATGTTTCGAGTCAGCGACATGGAGAAATTTCGAGGCTTTCACGTTAAATCGCTGACACCAGAATATCAACCTGCTGTTTCCGAACTAAAGACTCCTCAGAAATAGCGAGACGCTCTCGCCTGGCAGCACAAGCGTCTCGCCAGCCCCATGATAGGGTCTTTTTTATTATAGCGATCGCGTTTTGATGGTTAGAGCCAGTTGCGATCGCGACAACTTTTCAAGCAAGAAAAAGCGATTCGTAGAAGGGCAAATACTAGACCGCAATGGCAAGCCACCTTTTCCCTACGAACGGGGGTGGAAAGACGTTTTTCACGTCGGTTCCCAAGAAACGGTAAGAGTTGCTCTCAATTAGTCTTTTGTACCAGCCTCAGTGCGAGTAAACTGGAGATAAAGGCCGGGAACGACTAACAAGGCGATCACCGTTGAAGCTGTCAAGCCGAAGATAATCGCATTACACAACGGCATCCAGAGCGGGTTGCTTGAGGCTAAAGGCATCAGATCGACCATCGCACAAGCAGAACTGGCGAGAATCGGCCGCAGTCGATCGGCCGCACCGCGAGCCGCCGCCTGTCGCACACTCATCCCATTATCTCGATACTCGTTCATCGTTTCAATCATAATAATTGCGTTGTTTACCACAATTCCCACTAGGGCGATCGTTCCAAGCATGGCGGGAAAAGAAAAAGGAATTTTTGCTAAGTAAAATCCTCCAAATACGCCAATCAACGCAAAGGGAATAGTAAGCATAATAATGAACGGCTGAGTGAACGAGCCAAACTGAAGCACCAGGATAGCAAAGACCAGAAATACCGCTAAATAAAACATATTAAGCGTCGAGCCAAAAGTCTCGTCTTGGGTTTCTGCTTCTCCAGCAAAACGATAGTCATAACCGCTAGACCACTGGCGTTTCATTTCTTGTAACTTGGGCTTTAATTGGCTCAAAATTTCCCCCACTGTGCGACCTTGTGTCTTAGACAATACCGTCACTGTACGTTGACTGTCTTGGTGGGTAATAGATAGAGGAGCTTCCCCCAACTCCTGCTCCAAGATTTGAGAGGTAGGAATGGTACCATTAGCTGTAAAAACGCGACTCATCATCAGTTCGTCTTGGCGCGTCGGGCCTCCTACTGCACCTTCACGAGATGCCCATGCCGTACTCAGACGAATCTTTAAATCTTCCTCGCCTCCACCGATAGGAAAATCGCCAATCTCGTTATCCGTCATGAGAAAACGTCCCTGCGCTGCCAGATCGTCGGGGCTAATTCCATAGAAATTCAAGGCTTCCCGGCGAGGACGAAGTTTGACATCGGGTTGCAGGGTTCCGAGATCGTCGCGGACATCGGTAGTGCCAGAAATCTGTCGCAGGGCAAGCTGAACTTCTCCTGAAATGCGCCGCAATTCGTTCATATCAGTCCCAGTCAGTTCAATTTTAAGCGGATCTCCTTGATCGGCTTTGGTTTGGTAGTTGACCACCAGCGAGGCTCCAGGATAGCGACGCAAGGCGGTTCCTAATTCTTGGCGGATTTCATCTAGGTATTCAAAAGAGAGGCGATCGCGTTCTTCTTGCGGTTTAAATAGGGCTGAGAAACCGACTAAATAACTTCCTTGTTGGGGTTTTATACTGTTTTCCCAGATGAGGTTACTTCTTTGACCGACCAATTTAACAACGCTTTCTAAGTAGTCTTTCTTTTGCAAAATTTGTCCCAAATCATCGGCGACTTTTTGGGAACTTTCTAGGGTGGTCGTCGGCGGGAGTTCGATATTAATGCTCAACTTGCGTCCGTCGCTGTCGGGAAACAGAGTAGCAGGCATTTGGGTAAAGGCAAACAACGCCGTTATAAACAGGGCAATCGTCCCAAGCATCCAAGCACGAGCGATCGCCTTATTCCTAACAGTAGTTTGCAAGCTCCAGCGAACAAATCGGGCGGAAATGGCTTCTGTGAGGCGATCGACATAGGTTTGCTTGCTCCCACCTTTGAGTTTACCTAACAGAAAGCGCGACAGGGGAATTGAGATAAAAAAGGCGACAAATAAGCTACTAATTAAACAGATAATCGCAGTAATCGGAATTAAACGAATAAATTTCCCCATTGTGCCGCTAATCGCCATCAACGGGAACATCGAGAAAATATTGGTTAATTGACCCGTAATCGCTGGCAAAGCATAAGTCTGTACGGTACTCAAGGCAGCTTGGTTAAAGCTCATGCCCTGGATAAACATTCTCTCGTGCATTCCCTCCATGACGAGGACAAAGATATCAACTAACAGTCCCAAAGCCAAAACCATACCGATCATCACCATCGAGTTGAGAGTTTGACCTGTCATCCATAAGACCATCAAACCTCCCAAGATAGTGATGGGAATTGAGATACCAGCAACAATTGCCTCGCGCCAAGTGAGGGTCATTAAGAGCATCAAGGCAACTAGGATGATTCCCTGCCAACAACTTTCAAACAGATCGAGTAGCTCGTGTGTAATCGTATCGGCATCGGTATTGATGACTCGGTATTCCATGCCATAGGGCCAGAGATTCGGATTATTTTTTGCCTTTGTTAAGGCTACCAACACATCATCAATAACCTTAAGCGTATCTGCACCTGGAACTTTGATGATGTCTACGCTGATGGCGGATTGAAAATTGCTCTTTTTCCAACTGATAGAGGCACGAGTTTTTTCCCGTTCTAAGTCGCGACGCACCTCGGCAACTTCTTTGAGAAGCACTACTCGTCCCTCGGAACCTCCCAGACGAGCGATCGGCAGGTTCTCCAACTCCTCAATGGTGCGAAATCGTCCGTATAAGCGAACCTGAGCGCCAATTTGGTTGCTTTCTATTCGGTCCCAAGGCATATCTAAGTTTCCTTGGGAGATAGCCTGACTCACTTGGGTTGGCGAAATTCCAAAATCCATCAGACGACTGAGAATCAATTGAACTTGGATGGCTTCTTTCCGATCTCCGCTAAGTTCTATTTCTCTGACGTTGGGAACTTTTTCTAGAACCTCTTTGATATCTTCGGCTGCCCGACTTAATATCGATATATCAATGTTGCCCAACAAACCCACAGTCAGAATCGGAGAGTCTTGGACTGAGAGTTGTTCTACTTTGGGTTGTTCCGCCTCTTTAGGTAAATCTGCCTTAGCTTCATCGACTTTCGCTCTCACCAAGGCGATGGATTCGTTGATATCTGAATTGGCCGTGAACTCTACAATAATCGTTGACTGCCCATCGAAGGAGGCGCTACTAATTTTTTTGAGTCCTTTGAGGGATTTGAGTTTTTGTTCGAGTTTGTCGGTAACTTGATTTTCGATGGTCTCTGGATCTGCTCCCGCCCAAATTGTCTCAATCTGAGCTTTGGCAATTTTGATATCTGGATCGCTTTCTTTAACCATTGAACTAACTCCCATCCATCCCCCCAGGATGAAAAGGATGCACAAAAGAATCCCAAAAATCGGCTTGAGCAAAAAGAATTGAGACAGTGGTGTAGCTTTAGGAATCTTAGGCAAAGTCCGCTCGCTAGTCAGACTTGCAGGTGAGAAGGGAGAAATCGTGTTTTTAATTTCACTCATAGGGAATTGGGAGATGGGGAAGATGGGGAGACGCGGAGACAAGGAGGACAAGGGGACAAGGGGACAAGGGGGATAAGGGGACAAGGGGACAAAGGGACAAGGGGACAAGGGAGACAAGGGGGACAAGGGGACAAGGGGAAGAAAGAGAAACTAAGGACTAGCGAGCGGGACGCTCGCACTACTACTGAACTCCTGAACTTCTGCCCTCTCCCTTCTGTCTTCAACTACTTCGACTGGTGTTCCGTTAACGAGGCGATTTTTGCCGTCGGTTACGACTAATTCTCCAGGTTTGACACCTGCAAGCACCTCTCGCTGAGAAATTCCTTCAATTCCCGATTGGATCTGGCGTTCTTGGACGATTCCCGTTTTTTCGTCAACCACAAAGATGTAGGGCTGGCGATCGCGAAAGATAAAAGCATCGAAAGGTAAGACGGTTGCTTGAGGCTTTTCTTGGACGGCGATCCAAGTCGCGACTTTAGCCCCCTGTCGCAAGTTCGCTGTTCCTTTGTTAATGCGGATTTTGACATTGACGGCGCGTGCGCCTGGAGTGACTGAGGGACTGACGGAAAAGACTCTTCCTTCGGCGCTAGCGTTTTCTATGGCTGCTTTGCTGTTTGTTTGACCATCCAGACTGATGATCGCGCGATCGCCGACTTTCACTCGTTCCCCTTCAAAGGCAGGCAGTTCGACACTGACTTCAAAGGCATTGGGATCGATAACGATAATCGGCACTCTTTCAACTACGTCTTGATAGGTTTGGGTGCTGATGCGCTGGGGAGTCCAATAGTCTCCTTCTTGGATATTGAGATAGGCAATTTGTCCGTCAAAAGGCGCTTTGATTTGGGCATCTTCGCGGATGACTTGACTTTTGCTGACTTGGGCACGAGCGGCGGCGATCGCTGATTGAGTGGCGGTTACTTGCGCTTCGGCGGCACGAACGTTCTGTTTAGCGGAATCGATAGAGGATTGGACGGCTCTGATATTCTCTCCGACGGCTTCTACTTCCGCTTTTGCAGCTTCTACGTCGGCTTGGGTATCTTGGAAGTTCTTTTCTTTGACTTCTAATTCGCTCGTAGAGATCGCCCCTTGTTCGTGTAGTTCCTGATAGCGTTGCCATTCTGTCTTAGCAAATGCTTCATTAGCTTGGGCTTTTTTCAGTTGAGCTTGAGCAGACACGAGACTCGCCTTAGCCTTGGCCAATTCCGCTTGCGTTTGTCGAACTCCGGCTTGAGCTTGTCCGAGATTGGCTTGTGCTGTACTTAACTGTTGTCGCGCATCGGCTTCTTTGGCGATCGCGATCGCAATATCGGAAGCCAAGCGGCGATCGTCTACTTGCGCTAACAACTCGCCCTTTTTGACGAAATCTCCCTCGCGCAGATCCCGTCCGCTTATCTTTTTGAGATAATTAATCGTTCCTGGGACTTCAAAGGTTAGATGTTTGATTTTCACGGCTGAAGCGAAGCCATCAGCAAACACCCATTCTTGAAGGGGGGCTGTTTTAGCTCGAACCACTCGAACGGATAACCGAGCAGCAGAAACGCGATCGCCATTTTTTGGCTCGCTTTGAGATCCTGCTACGGATGTTTTTGGGTGATCGATGGTGTTGATTCCAACCGTTAAAATGACTGCCAAGACTGAAATTCCCCAGAGCAATTTTCTGAGAGGTAAAACCCTAGCGCCCTTGACGCGATTGAGTTGTTTAATAGCGATCGCGTGGAAATTCTCGGCTTTTTGAAGATCGGCTATTTCTGTCCCCGCCTCTGCCACTCCTTCTCGGATTTGCTGGGCCACGCTCCGTAAAAAAGCTGCTGCTGCTTGCGATCCGTTAGCTGCCATTTTGTCGGCAACTTGTCCGAGGATCTGTAAGAAGTAATTGTCGAGCAGCACCAAGTTAGCTTGCAAAATCTTTGTCGTTTGCTGCGGATAAGTTAACAGTACGTGGATCAGATTGCCATAAGCTTCAAGGCGTTTGTCCTTCGTCGCTCCTCGCAGTGCCTGCCTCAGTTGAGCCGCTAAACCCAGTAAAAAATCTGCCGCTTCCTGAGAACCAGAGGTTTCCATCCTCCATGCCACTTGTTCGACGATCCCAACCAAGCGATTGTCGAGGAGTTCTGGATTGGCGTGTAAAATTTTCCCGGTTTGCTGCGGATAAATTAACAGGGTACGGATCAGGTTGCCATAGGCTTCGAGTCTTTTGTCCTTGCCGATCGCTAATTCCATGTCTTTTTTAGATTTAGGCTTGACTTTTGACTGATTTAGTGCATACGAAACCAGGCTAGCGTTTCGCCGATCGCGCGATCGTGAGATGTTGTTTGATTGCCAAAAGTCTTCTCGTACTTACTGCTATCTACAACAAATGGCTCTTCAAATTCGTAAAGCATCTCCTGAATTTCTCGCAGCATCGGATTGACTAGAGCAAGCAAGGCAACGATCGTTTTAGGAACAGCCCGAATTTTCGGAGATTTTTCCGCTTTTTGAAAAATCAGTTCAATAAATTGTCGAGTGGTTAGGGTTTCGGCGCTAGGAATATGCCAGATTTGCCCCAAAGCTTCTTCATGCTCGCCGAGAGTCACTAATCCTTTAGCGAAATCTTTGATATAGGTATAGGTATGGGGGACATCGGGATTGCCCAGTACATCTACTGTTTTCCCTTCTAGTGCCGGACGAAAAACCATTTCTCCCACCATCGAATTAAGAACCATCGGGCCAAAAAAGTCAGAAGCACGCGCGATCGCGGCGCGAACTTTACCGCTTTGGTGAGCTTCCATGAGAGTTTTGGCAATGGTTGCCCGCGTCTTTCCTTTCCGTCCGGTGGCGCTGTAGGGCAAATCTGGGGAAATCTTACCCGATACGGGCCCATACATATAAAGATTGTCTCCATAAACTAGATTGGCTCCTGCGGAAGCTGCCCCAGTGATAATTCCTTCCATTAAAGGCGCTAAGAGAGTCGGCCACTTCGTATAGGGAGCATTGACACAGTGATAAACAACCGTTGCCCCCTGGCAAACCTGACAAACGCTGGTGAAGTTGGTGACATCTCCTTTGACTAACTCTACTTCCTTGGGAAGATTAGCCACTCCAGAACGGTTGACGGCGCGAACTCGCTTGCCACGGGCGACTAACTCTTGCACGACGGCATTACCCAGGGCACCGCTAGCCCCCAATACGACATGAAGTTCATGGTTGTTTGTCATAATTGTTTTGAAAAAATTTCTTTTTTTAGGGTTTTTCTTTGGCTCTTGGGGAGAGATTAGACCTCTTGCAAAAGTAGGTTAGTAGTAGGGACTTTATACCATTTTGGATTTTGGATTCTGTGAACTACCTACACTGACCTGACGGTACAGTGTAGGCTTCCCAATTCATTGGGG